>JACOUJ010000342.1 GCA_016177865.1 Candidatus Rokuibacteriota bacterium | reverse complement strand
GGCGCGGGTCCCGCCCCGGGAGGATCCCAACCGCGTTGGCGGTCCGCCCGCGCTCGCGCACGAGCGAGACTTCAAGCTCGACCCTCCCGCCCGGAAGTGCTCGTGACCGCGGCTCGAGCCCGGTGTCGATCTCCTGCTGGAGCTGGGCCAGCGTCGTTCCGCTTCCGGTCAGCAGGGCCCCCGCGACCCGCCGGGAGGCATGGACGGCCACGATCCCCCACTGAGAGGCGCTACTGCCGCGCAAGGGCGTGAGGGTCTCTGGCTCGTCTTTATGGTTCAGCTCGTCGGTGACGACGATGATCGCCCTGGCCCCGCGCTCGCGCGCATTGATCACCTTATGACGAAGCTCGGTGTAATGGAACGCCTCCGGCCTCCGGAATGGGCTTGTCTCGTCGCGCTCCCGCGGCTCGTGGGTCAGGACGAGGACAATCTTGCCGGTGACATCGAGGTTGGCGTAGTCATCATAGTTGAGGTCGGGCGCGGTGATCCCGTAGCCGGCAAAGACGACCTCGCCCTGGACTCGTCCCGACTCGGAAAAGCGAAAAGGAATGAAGGACTCGCCCACGGCATAATCGAGGCTGAGGTCTCCTCGGCGGACCCGAAGGTGGGTCGGTTGGCCGAGGCGGACTCCTGTGGTGACCTCAAACCACTGGAAGTAGCCGTCTTCACCTTCGGGACGAAGGCCGGCCTCTCGGAAGACCTGCGCGATGTGCTGAGCGGCACGGTCCGCCCCGGGCGTCCCGGCGGCCCGCCCTGCCATCTCGGGGGTCGTCAGGGCTTTGACTTGATCCAGAAGCCACGCCGCGTCGAGCGCGGCCTCTGCCGAGGTGGCGACAGGAGTAGGAAGCGCCTGACCGGCGCATGCGCCGAGGGCAAGAAGGATTGCGCAGAGGAGAATGACCCTGAGCGGGCGGGGCATCTCTGGCCGGGGCATGAGGGGTCGGTTGAGTGACGGGTTAGCGCGCGAGCGCGATGTGGCGGAACGATTCGGCGAAGGCGTAGCCCTTGGCCCGTCCCGTCTCCTGCGCCCACTCCCGTACGCGCGTCTCCACGGCCTGCCAGTCACCCACCTGGCTCTGATGGCAGGCGAGCGCCTTCAGTTTGGCATCCAGGGTCTCGGTGATGTCCACCCACAAGTCCGGCTCGTCGCGACCCATGAGATAGACCTCGCGCGCCTTCCAGGGCTTGAGCCCTTCGGTGAGTAGTTCGGGAAAATAGAGATGATCCCGCGCCATGGGATAGACCGCGTCGAGAACGACCCCGCCGATGGTGCGGTGGTCGCGATGGGAGCCGTAGGGGTTCAGTGTCCGAAACGGATTCTGCGTCACCACGCGCTCTGGCCGAAACTGACGAATGACCCGGACGACGTCGCGCCGCAAGGGCGGCGCGTCTTCCAATTCGCCGTCCGGGTATCCGAGGAAGACCACCGCCTCAACGCCGAGGACCTCTGCCGCCTTCCTCTGCTCTTCCTCACGGATTCGCGCGAGGCGCTCCGAGGTCATGGCGCGATCCCCTGATCCCTTGTTTCCGCTGGTTGCAATCACGTAGGCGACCTTGGCGCCTTCCCGGATCCACTTGGCCACGCTCCCCGCGCATCCGAACTCGGCGTCGTCCGGATGGGCGACGATGACGGTGATCCGTCGTCCTTCTGCCATGCTGTCTCCCCTCGCGTCCGATTTTTCCCAGGATACCACAGGCGCACCCTCCGTGTAGGTGGCCTGGCCCGGGGAGGTTGACTTCCTGAACGCATCATTTATATAGTGGCTTGACGAGAACCGACATGCGGAAACCCAAGTCGGCCTATCTGATCCGGTCTGTTGGTCGCGCCTTGGACCTGCTCGATGCGTTCACCGAGCACGACGGTTCCCTCGGCGTCACCGACCTGGCCAAGAGACTCGGCATCCACAAGAACAATGCCTTCCGCCTGCTCGCCACGCTGGAGACCCGAGGGTACGTGACGCAGGAGCCGGGCACCGGCCGCTATCGCCTCGGCCTGAAGCTCTATCAGCTCGGCCAGCACGTACAAAGGCTTCTGTCCCCCGCTCGGGAAGCGCGCCCGATCCTCGAGGGCCTGGTTCGGCACTGCGACGAGACCGCCTACCTCGGGATCTTGGACGATGCCTCGGTGGTTTACGTCGCCATGGTGGAGACGACTCAGCCAATCCGCGTCGCGCCCCGGCTGGGCGCACGCGCCCCGGCGTGGCTCACCGCTCACGGGAAGATTCAGCTCGCGTTTCTCCCGCCCGAGAGGCTTGACGAGGCGATCCAGGAATCTCCCGTCACGGATCCGGATGAGCTGCGTCGTCGGCTCGCGGAATCGGCGCAGCGCGGCTACGACGTCGAGGATGAAGATCCGAAGGCGGGGGTCCGGGGGCTTGCCGCACCCGTCCGGGATGAGGAAGGGCAGGTGATGGCAAGTCTCGGCCTGGTCGGCCCAACGTTCCGCCTGACCCCTGACCGAATCGAGCGAGAGCTTTCCCCCCTGGTGAGTCAAGCTGCGAGAGAGCTCTCCGCGCGCCTCGGCGCTCCCTCCTGATCGCGTTGTCGCGCCGCCAGCCTCCTGACGATCCCTGGCGTCGCCCACGCCGGATTGCTTTTTTGGCCGCGGGCCTCCTCTCCTTCCTCTTTGTCCTGTTCTGGGCCGCGCGCTTCCCCCCGTGGGCAGTGGGGACCGTTCGGGTTGGCCGCCTTCCCGTCGCATGGTGGTGGGGCGGGCTTCTTCTCTATCCGGTTGCCCTGGGTGTGGCATGGGCCTATGTGCGCCGGATGACCCGCTGGGAGGAGGAAGAGAAATGATGTGGCTCGGGGGTCTGGGGGTCGCGGCCCTTTCGCTTCCTGCCTCGTTTCTGATCGTCCTCGCCCCAGAGGTCATGGCGAATGGTTTGGCGGGCCTCAGTCTGCCGCTCGCCCTCTTGGGGGGACTCCTTCTCACCCTCTGCCTTGCCGCTCATCCCTGGGGCGCGCGGGCGCCCACGCCGACGACGGCGGTGGGATTGAGGTTCGATGCCCCGGGGCTCCGGCGACTCGTCGGGGTGACGTCGCTCCTGGTCTGTCTTCTGATCCTCTGGGGAGAGATGGCCTCCGTCCTTCTTCTCGGAAGCTGGTGGAGATGGCCATCCCGTTGGCCTTTGGCGGCACTCGGAATTCTGGGGATCGCGATGGTCGCCTGGGCAGGGAATCGCTCACTCAGGTGGATTCGCGCCGGTGCCTTCGCGATCACTGCCGTGGCCCTCTGCCTGCCGCTCGCGCTCATCATGGTTCGCACCGACCCCCGACCCCTCCCGGTCTGGGGCGAGGTCGCAGGCCAGCGGACCTTCGCCTTTAAAGAGGAGACGGTGTGGAGCCCTCTGCCAGACCCTTGGC
>JACOUJ010000399.1 GCA_016177865.1 Candidatus Rokuibacteriota bacterium | reverse complement strand
GCTTCGCCAGGGGGGTTCCCCAGCGAGCGCCTGATGGCGAGCCGTGTCGCCGTGCGCTGCGCAGGGCGAGGCGCAGGCGCCGGCCCGGAAGCACTGACCTGAGGTCGGGATCTGAAAGTAACCCCCTCTGGGGGATGGGGGGTCGCGCGGAGCCACGCCCGTACCTTTACGGGCACCCGCCGTTAGGCGGGTCGCGCAGCCATTGAAGCGAGCGGGAGTGCCCCGGCTCAGCACCCCGACGTTCCGCCCGGCGGACCCTACCCGATGGCGACGGTGAGACAGGTGGTCGTGCGCATCACCCCATCGATCACCCCGACACCCGCTGTCACGAACTGACCGATGGCGTCGAGGTCCGGCCCCTCGACCACCGCGATGTAGTCGAAGGGGCCGGTGACGGCGTCGAGTGAGATGACCTTGCAGCGCCCCGGCTTGACCTTCCCCAGCGCTCGCTTGACGTTCCGCGTTTTCCCTGCCGAGGTCTCGATGAGCACATAGGCTTTCATGGGCGTCCTCCCTTATCCCCGACGTCGTGCTTCGGCACTATCGGGTCCGGAAGTAGAGAACGAGCAGGCCGACCAAGACAATCGCTCCTGCCACCAGGTATCGCCAGAAGTTGGTCCGAAGGATCGGGATGCGATAGAAGACCGAGTGGGTCTGCTTCGCGCGGACCTGACCGTCCAGGAATGGATTGACGAGGGCCATGGCCGCGTCGAGCAGGGCGCGGGCCGAGGCCTGGGCAAACTCCGCGTTCGCCAGGGCGGGCGAGCCGATGTACCCCAAGCGGTTTCCGTGGCGCACCGGATAATGGGGTGTGAGCCGCTGCCGAAGGGGAAAGCGGTTTGGCGGGAGGTCCCGATAGCCCTCGCGCACCAGTTCGGGGCGCAGCCAGAGGATCATCGAGGTTTCCCACTTGCCTGCGTGCCGGTCGTCGCGGAGGGCCTCCCGCTCTTCGTCAGTGAGGGGACGGGCCAGGTAGCGTTCGATCTCCGCCTGGAGCTTCCCCCGCCAGAAGTCGTGCGCCAGGCGCCCTGTGAACGAGGCCATCGAGACCGCGAACCGGCGGGAGACAGCACGGGCCGCCTCCTCGAGGGCCACCAGGTGGCCGGGTCCGGCGTGGCCGGTCGAGATCAAGAGATACTTGAAGCCGTGCCGGGCAAGTGACGAGCCATATTCGATCAGAAGGTTTCGCAGGGTCCGCTGGCGGATCCGGACCGACCCCGGGGCCTCGACAAGCCAGGAGCCGAGGTGAAGCGCCGGGGCCAGGACCACCGACCATCCCGGCCGTTCCGCCACGATCCGCTCGGCCATGGCCCGAGCGAAGTAGTCAGCGGTGAAGGCATCGACTCCGAGGGGGAGGTGGGGACCGTGCTCTTCCAGCGGGCTGACCGCGAAGATCACCACCGTCCGGTCCCGATCCAGGGCATCGAGCTCCGGGAAGGTCAGCTCCTCGAGACGGTGGATGGCGTCCATTACGGCTCCCGGGTCGCGAGGAGAAAGTCCTCTCGGGCCGCGTCCAGCTCGGCGATGAGCTGTTCCCGCTCCTTGAGAAGGGACGCCACCATCTGGCGCCGGGTCAGATTAAGATAGCTCACCCGGGGCGAGCGGATCATCCCGCGGATCTCGGCCCAGTAACGAAGGGCGAACAGGCCCGACAGAGGAAGACTCGCGCCGTAGAGAAGGCCCACCGCACGGCCGAACACCCGCCACACGAGCCAGGTCTGAAGGCCGTAGAAGAGCGGGAGGACGACGACGATCACCAAGAGCTTGGCCGTGGCATAATCGGTCTCCTTGCGGGCCAGCCGCCGGGAGAGGAAACGCGGGAGCGAATAGGGCAGGAAGTTCATGACCTCGCCGTAGAGGAAGAGCGGGAAGCCCAGGAGGCCGAGGAGCGCACTCCACAGGTGGCGGCGAAGGGTCCATGTGCCCCGCTCCTGGTGGAGCGCCCCGTCTCTGAGGCGAAGCATTCGGAGGGCGATCTCGTAGCGGTCGAGGCGCCGGCGGATGCTCAAGAGGCGCTCGGGGTCGTGTGTATCATAGTAGTGGATGGCGGCGACAATCTTCTGGGATAGGCGCAGGGGATCGATCTCCCGCGACGTGAGACCTCGTGACGCCATCAGTACCCGGATCAGGTCGCCTTTGTAGAGCGCTTCCACGTCGCGCACCAAGGAGGTGAGGTCGGGACGCTCCACGTGGGGGATCTGGGCCCGCATGGCGACCTGGATGGCTTCGGTGAGCTGCTCCACCGCTTCCATCGGGGCGGAGGCGTAACGGGCGAGATGGGCCGTGAGGTCGAGTGGGTCACCGAAACTGATCAGGACGGCACTTCGGAACGATTTTCTCGCGCTGAAGGTCAGCCCCACGGGGATGAGCCGGATCCCGAGACGCCCATCACGTCGGGCCTCCGCCTCGAGGACGATGCGCGCCGCCCCCGTCTTGATCCGTTGGACCCGCTGCTCGGCATGCGTGGTTCCCTCCGGATAGATCCCGATCACCGCCCCGGCATCCAGCGCGTGATAGCAGGCCTCAAACGCGGTCACATTCCGCTCGGCCGTGTCCGCGGCGTCCTGCCGCCGGTGGATGGGGATGACCCCCACGCTTCGAAGGAAGGCGGCGAGGAACGGGTTCCGAAAGAGGGTCGCCGTCGCCAGATAGTGGATCTTGCGGTGGATGATGGTGCCGATGATGAGGGTATCGATCAGGTTGTTGGGGTGATTGACCGCGAGCACCACGGGGCCCCGGGGCGGGACCCGCTCCAGGTGACGGACCTGAATCCGACGGAAGAAGATCCAGATCCAGCCTTGGACAAAGGCGCGAACGACGAAGTAGAGGGCATCTGCCATGCGCGCCTACTGAGCCAGGTAAAGGCGTAAGGTCTCCGGGAAGAGATCGGCTCGCTCTCGGGCCTCGTTACCTGAAAAGTCCACTCGGGTCCCCCTGTGGTTCACCAGATCGCGCGGGTCGAACTGGGCGGTGATGCGCAGAGCTGTCCCATTGGCGGAAACACTGAGAGAATCCCCGAGGTCCTCGCCGTGGAGGTGAACCACCAAGAGGTAGAAACCGTCCTGATCAGTTCGGGCCCTCTGCTCCATCCCTGTCTTTTCCCGGATAGCCCGGACCTCGACTCGCCGCGCGGGGTTCCCCGAGCCGTCCCGGACGTAGCCAATCACCAGGTAGCGGTGATCCGGCTCGTGCTCGGCGGAGCTGGTTGCCGCGAAGCCCAAGATGGCAAGAACGGAGAACAGTCGAAGCCCCCGTCGCATCTTGGGCAGAACATAGGAGAATTCTCCCAAGGTGTCAACCACGTCTCACCTTGAGCGTTGATTACTCGGAGGGGAGGGAGAGAAGGCCCAGCGGGTTCACTCGCGCACCGGCCAGCACGGCGCCCCAGTGGAGGTGGGGCCCCGTGACCCGCCCCGAGGCGCCCACCTTGCCGATGATCTCCCCGCGCTTCACCGCGGCCCCTTCCCTCACCCCCGACTCATTGAGGTGGAAGTAGACGGTGAAGAG
>JACOUJ010000398.1 GCA_016177865.1 Candidatus Rokuibacteriota bacterium | reverse complement strand
GGGGCCCGGCCATATCATCTCATCCTGGTCTCCAATGAGGTCGGGATGGGGGTCCACCCCGAAGCGCCCGCCGGTCGTCGCTTTCGCGACCTCCTGGGCCTGGTGAACCAGCAGGTCGCTGGGGTCTCTGACGAAGTCGTCCTCTTGGTGGCCGGCCTTCCTCTCTGGCTCAAGAGTCCATGACGCTTCAAGAGGCCCTTTCAAGGATTCACCCTCTCGATTCTGCCCTCATGCGTCGGGCGCGAGCGCGCCTTGACTCCTTGACCAAGCCGCGCGGGAGCCTGGGGCGGCTGGAAGCGGTTGCCGCGCAAGTCGTGGCCATTCACGGGGGGCCACGAGCATTGGAGCGCAAGGTGATTTTCACGCTTGCAGCGGATCATGGGGTGACGGGCGAAGGAGTAAGCGCGTACCCCAAGGTTGTGACGCGAGAGATGGTGGAGAACTTTTGCCGTGGTGGGGCGGCCATCAACGTCCTCGCCCGCCAGGTGGGAGCGAAGGTGGTCATCGTTGACATCGGCGTGGATGGCGATTTGCCAGCGCTACCCGGTCTGGTGAGCCGCAAGGTCACTCATGGGACTCGGAACTTCGCTGACGGCCCTGCCATGACCCGCGAGCAGGCCGAGCAAGCAATTGCGATCGGCATCGGGTTGGTGGACGAGGAGTCCCACGACGGCCTGGACCTCGTCGGGACGGGTGAGATGGGGATCGGAAATACCACGGCCGCCAGCGCCCTGACTGTCGTTTTGACCGGTCACCCTGCCCCAACGGTCACGGGACGGGGGACCGGAATTGACGACACGACCTGGAAGCGGAAAGTTGCGGTCATCGAACAGGCCCTGGCTGTGAATCACCCGGACGCACGCGATCCCCTTGATGTGCTCGCCAAAGTGGGGGGATTCGAAATCGCGGGCCTGGTCGGCGTCATCGTGGGAGCGGCAACCCATCGGATCACGATCCTCGTGGATGGGTTCATCTCCGGGGCCGCCGCCCTGATCGCGGTGGCGCTCAATCCAGCGGTGAAAGACTTCCTCCTTGCGAGCCATTGCTCGGCGGAGCCTGGGCACCGGGCGATTCTCTCCCACCTCGGCCTCGCGCCGCTCCTCGATCTGGAACTGCGTTTGGGGGAGGGGACCGGCGCCGCCCTCGCCATGCCGCTGGTCGAGGCGGCGCTCGCCGTCTATCGGGAGATGGCGACCTTTAAGGAAGCCGGGGTCTCGGAGAAGACGCCGTGATCAGAAGTCTGGTCATCGGTGGGGTAGCGAGCGGGGTGGGGAAGACTACCGTCACCCTCGGACTCCTTTCCGCGTTCCGCCGCCGCGGTCTCACGGTCCAACCGTTCAAGGTCGGACCGGACTTCATTGACCCGGGCTTCCATCGTCTCGCCAGCGGGCGCCCTTCCAGGAATCTGGACGCCTGGATGCTCTCTCGTGGCTATTGTCTCGAAAGCATGGCCCGCCATGCCGCGGAGGCAGACCTTGTCCTGGTGGAAGGGGTAATGGGGCTGTTCGATGGCGCCGAGGGGAAGAGCGACGAGGGCTCGACTGCCCAGATGGCGAAATGGCTCGGGGGGCCGGTGATTCTGGTCGTGGACGCGGCGAAGATGGCGCGAAGCGGGGCGGCTATTGTCCTCGGGTTCGAGCGCTTCGACCCCGACCTTCATTTGGCCGGCGTCATCTTCAATCAGGTTGCCGGGGAGGGGCACTACCGCTTTTTGGTCGACGGGCTGGCTGGAGTCACGGAGGCTGAACCTCTTGGCTATCTCCCTCGTCGGGATGACTTCATGCTTCCTGAGCGTCACCTCGGACTCGTCACCGCCCGCGAGGAGACCTTCTCGGAGAGCTTCTTCGAGAAGCTGGGCCGAGCCGTTGAGGAGACGGTCAACGTGGACCGGCTCCTGGCTCTGGCTTCGAGTCAGGTCGCCCCCCGGCCGGCACCCTCTTCTCCGCGCTCACCGATTCGGGCGCGGATTGGAATCGCCTTGGACGATGCCTTTCAGTTCTACTACCCGGACAACCTCGAACAGTTGCAAGCGGCCGGAGCGGAGCTTGTCTACTGGAGCCCAATTCACGATCATTCGCTTCCGAAGGTTGACGCCCTTTATCTGGGGGGCGGGTACCCGGAGCTGCACGCTGCCCAGCTCTCGGCGAATGGGCCTATGCGTCTGGCGGTGCGCGACTTCGCCCTGTCAGACCATCCCGTCTACGCAGAGTGCGGCGGTCTGATGTACTTGGCCACGGGCTTGGAGGATCTCGAGGGGCGTGTTCATCCGATGGTGGGCATTGTGTCGACGACAATCCGGATGAGCCCGAAGCGCCTCACGCTTCGCTACGTTGAGGTGGAGCTCGGCGAGGCCACCCTCCTCGGGTCCGCGGGAAGCGTGATGCGCGGCCACGAGTTTCATTACTCGCGAATGGAGGAGGAGCCCCCGGCCGAAGTGCGCCGCGCGTATCGCCTCAGAACGCGTCGCGGCGGTGAGGAGCAGGCTGAGGGATATGTGCTGGGTGGTGTCCTGGCGAGCTACGTCCATCTCCACTTTGGCTCCAACCCCAACGCGGGTCAGGCGTTTGTTGACTACTCTCTCGGGAGGATCGGCGCATGAATTGGGAACATCTGGCTGACAAAGCCCTGGCGGGCGAGGTGATCACACGCGAGGAGGCCCTGGCGGTTCTTCGAGCCCCTGACGAGGAGTTGTTGCGGATTGTCGCCGCCGCAGGGCGGGTCCGTCGCGCGTATTATGGAACCCGCGTCAAGCTGAACTACCTCCTGAACGTCAAGAGCGGCCTCTGCGCGGAGGACTGCCACTACTGCTCCCAGTCAAAAATCTCCACGGCGGACATTGACAAATACCCGCTCCTCTCTGGCGAGAAGATCGTCAAGGCGGCTCAGCGCGCGGTCTCGGTGAAGGCGGCGCGCTTTTGTGTCGTGGCGAGCGGGCGGGGGCCAACCGACCGGGAGGTCGGGGAGCTTTCCGAGGCCATCAGCGCGGTGAAGACTACCTATCCGCATCTTGAAATCTGCGCCTGCCTCGGGCTCCTCAAGGACGGGCAGCCCCAGGCCCTCAAGGAGGCCGGGGTCCACGCCTATAACCACAATTTGAATACGAGCGAGGATTTTTACGGCGAGATCTGCTCGACCCACACCTTCCGTGACCGGGTCGAGACCGTGAAGCGGGCCAAGGCAGGCGGCCTTTCTCCCTGCTCCGGGTGCCTCTTCGGAATGGGGGAGAGTGAAGATGACATCGTAGACGTCGCGTACGCCCTCCGCGATCTTCAGGTGGATTCGATCCCGATCAACTTCCTGATCCCCATTGCCGGAACGCCGTATGCGGATCGGTCGCACCTCGGGCCGGCCCGGTGCCTCAAGATTCTGGCCCTGTTCCGCTTCCTCAATCCCGAGCCGGAGATCCGGATCGCCGGAGGGCGCGAGGTCCAGCTCGGCTGGCTTCAGCCGCTGGGGCTCGAGATCGCCAACTCCATCTTCATCGGGGATTACCTCACAACGAAAGGAGAGCCGCCCGAGGCCGACTTCGCCATGATTCGGGACCTCGGCTTTTCTAT
>JACOUJ010000397.1 GCA_016177865.1 Candidatus Rokuibacteriota bacterium | reverse complement strand
TGGGTACCCCGCAGTGGAACGCCTCCGGCATCATCGATTTTTCGGTCGTCGCCAGTACCTTTGCGGGCACCCGCCGGCAGGCGGGTCGTTACGCTCCGGTCGGCTCCTCCCTCGGGCCTCGATCTGCTCGCTTCTCTGCACGGCGCGAGTGTGGCTGTCAAAAAAGTCTGACTGGAATGTGCAGACTTTGGCCCGACAAGCAGGCTATTGGGGGCGCTGGGGCAGGGGAGGCTGCGGAGACGGCGCCTGGTAGAGGCCCACGACCACTTTCACCGACTCCTCTTTTCCGTCACGGAGCAGGAGCACCGGGATCTCTTTCCCAACTGGTGTCGTCGAGACGATTCGCTGAAGCTCACGGGGGCTGTTCACCGGGGTTCCGTCGATCGAAAGGATGACATCCTTCTGCCTGATCCCGCCCTTCTCCGCCGGCTGACCCGGCATGACGTTCCGGACGAGGACTCCTTTTGTGGCAGAAAGCTTCATCTCCTCTGCAGTTTCTTCCGTCACCTCATCGATGGCGATGCCGAGCCATCCCCACTCGACCTTTCCTTTGGCCAGGAGTTGGGGCAGGAGCCCCTTCACCAGGTTGGTCGGGATGGCAAAGCCGATTGTCCCGCCCTGGCTCGCCATGGTGTTCACCCCGATGACCTGCCCCGCCATGTTGATCAGCGGGCCGCCGGAGTTCCCGGGGTTGACGGTCGCGTCGGTCTGGATGAATTCAAAGCCCGGTGAGGCGGTCCGGAGGGGCGCCCCCTTCCGCATCACAATCCCGAAGGAGACCGTCTGCTCAAGGCCAAACGGGTGGCCCAAGGCCAGGACCAGTTCCCCGACCCGAATGGCCTCCGAGTCGCCAAGGGGGAGGACAGGGAGGTCCGACACGTTCTCGAGTTTGATGAGAGCCAGATCCACGCGCCGATCTCGACCGACGACCTTCCCCTTGACGCGCTTCGCATTCGCCAGCGTGACGTTCACCTCGTCGGTGGCGTCCCCGACGACGTGGGCGTTGGTGACCACATGGCCATCCGGGCTGATGATGAACCCTGAGCCGAGGGAGCGCCGAGGGCTTGGATCGTCGGAGCTGCTGGGTTCCGCCTGGCCCCGTCGAACCCGAATCTGAACCAATCCCGGCTTGAGCCGCTCCGCTAACTCGGTGAGGGCCTGATTGATTCGGGCCAGCTCGGGCGCCACCTCCGCGCCCTTCCCTTCCTGCCAGAAGACGGCCGGGGCCTGATCTGATCCCTGAGGAAGGGCGCCACCCGACGCCGCGAGAATAAACACGATCGTCCCCAATCCCACCCAACGCCACGGTCGCCGGATCATCTTCGAACCTCCTTGTCGCTACGCTCCTCACTCTACCATAAAACTCTTGGGGCGGCTCGACCGGGCCCCGCCACTCGGGTCTCGCTAGCAGGGTGTTGAAAAACACCCTGCTAGCGGCTGATTTCGCGGACGAGGTGTCCCAGCTCCGGAAGGATCAGTTTTTCCAGAGCGAGACGGCAGGCGTTGGGCGAGCCCGGGAGGGAGAAGATGATCCGCCCTTGCCGCACCCCGGCCTGGGCTCGGGAGAGCATGGCAGCCGCGCCGATCTCTTCGTAGGAGAGTATTCGGAAGAGCTCGCCGAAGCCGGGCAATCGCTTCTCAAGCCGGGACTCCACGGCCTCAAAGGTGGTGTCACGCGAGGTGATGCCGGTCCCGCCCGTCATGATGATGGCCTGGGTCCGAGGATCCGAACAGCAGGCCTCGATCACGCGCTGTACTTGGCTCGGCTCGTCCTTGACGATCCGATGTCCCACGACCGGGTGGCCCGCCTTCGTCAGGAGTTCCCGGATCAGCGCTCCGCTGGTGTCGGTCGCTTCAGTCTTGGAATCTGAGATCGTGAGGACAAAACAGGAGACGGTTTTGGGGGCATGGGCCTTATGTTCCGCCGGGGTTGCCGACGGAGTCGCCCCTGGGGTTGAAGGATCCGTTGAGTCAGTCACCGAACCCCGAATCCACCCACACGCCTCCGTCCTCCACCTTGACGGCGTATCGGGGCACCCGCTCCTCGGGGACCGTCAGGCAGGCACCCGAGCGGATGTCATACTCCCAGGCATGGATCGGGCAGGTGACGATCCCTCCCTCGAGGTATCCCTCCCCCAGGGGCCCCGAGGCATGAGGACACTCGTTATCAATGGCATGGAATTGCCCGTCAAGATTGAAGAGGGCGATCTCCCGCCCATTCGCGGTCACAACCAGTCCCTGGCCCGGAGGAAGGGCCCCAGCATCGGCTACGCGAACAAAGGCCATCGCCGTGTCATCTGCTCCGACAGGACCTCGCCCCCGGCCCGCGATGGTCTCGAGCTCCCCGCGGAACTCTTGCCTTTTGCCTCTGTCAGCGCCGGCATAGCTCACTCCCTTGTAAGGGACGGCGCAATTATAGCACCGGAGGCACAGGGTCAGCAGGGGGGAAATAAGGGCGGGTATTTTATACTGCTGTGAGATAATAGAGGATATTAACGCCAGGGCCGGGGGACACTTCTCGCGCTCAGGCTAATCCACGTTGCGAGAGGTGACCTTATGGTTCGCGTCCTGGTTGGCTCCGCTTTCCTGATTGTCCTTCTGACCCCCTTCTGGGCTCTGGCAGGTCCTCCGGCATTGACTCCGAGCGATCTCGCGCGCCTCGGTCGCGGCGAGATTGTGTTCAAGGCGGACCTCCCATTCGCCGACGGCGCACCGAGTGGGAATGGCGGGACCGCCGTTGCGCTTCTTGAGGCCGACGCAGAGGCCGTCTGGCGGATCCTAACAGATTTTGGTCACTACGCTGGCCTCTTC
>JACOUJ010000396.1 GCA_016177865.1 Candidatus Rokuibacteriota bacterium | reverse complement strand
GGTCCCGGGGTCGCGGGCCCGGGACTCGATGTTCACCAGACCCCGATCAGTCAGGTCATGACCCGGGATCCGGAGGCCCTGGCGCTTCAGGATCGGGTGTGCTACGCGGTGAACCGCATGAGCGTCGCCGGGTACCGGACAATCCCTCTCGTGGACGCCGAGCGCCGCCCCATCGGGATCGTGACGGTAACCAATATCATCAAATGGCTGGCCCACATTTTCCCTGAGGCGATTTTGAACCTCCCACCAGGGGATACGATCAAACGGCCGCACCAAGTGGACGCGGGGTGAGAGGGCGCGGTTCCGCATGGCTATCAAAGGAGACAAAATCAGATGAGTGACGGGACCCCGGTATCGGCGCCTAAAAAGCCGCGTCGTGAGCTTGATCGGGCGGTGGTGCGGTTTGCCGGCGACTCGGGCGATGGGATGCAGGTGACCGGCGAGCAATTCACCACGGAGACGGCGTGGGCTGGAAATGACCTCTCGACCCTGCCGAACTTCCCGGCGGAGATCAGGGCTCCGGCAGGGACGCTCTTCGGTGTCTCCAGCTTCCAGATCCAGTTCGGGCGCCATCGGGTCTACACCCCTGGAGACCGGCTCGATTGCCTGGTGGCCATGAACCCGGCGGCCCTGAAGACAAATCTGTCTGACCTCAAGGACGGCGGGCTCCTGATTCTCAATACCAACTCGTTCGATCAGAAGAACCTCGATCGGGCGGGCTATAAGACGAACCCGATGGACGATTCGGCCCTGGCCGGGCGCTACCGAGTCCACAAGGTGGAGATCTCGAGGCTGACCAAGGAGGCCCTGGAGGATCTCTCCCTAGGGACGAAGGAGAAAGAGCGCTGTAAAAACTTCTTTTCCCTCGGGCTCGTGTCCTGGATCTACACGCGCCCCATCGAGCCGACCGTCACCTGGATCAAGAAACGGTTCGCAAAGAATCTGGAGATGGTCGAGGCCAATATTCGCGCGCTCAAGGCCGGGTATCACTTCGGAGAGACGGCAGAGATTTTCGGGGAGTGCTACGGCATCGAGCCTGCGGAGCTGCCGTCCGGGCTCTACCGAAGCATTACGGGCACACGCGCCCTCGCCTGGGGGCTCCTGGCCGCGGCCCAGCGATCCGGGCTCTCCATGGTCTACGGGGCCTACCCGATCACCCCGGCGAGTGACATCCTCCATGAGCTGGCCCAACACAAACGGTTCCGGGTCCGCACCTTCCAGGCGGAGGACGAGATCGCCGCGGTGGGGTCTGTGATCGGCGCCGCGTTTGGCGGCGCGATCGGCGTCTGCGCCACGAGCGGTCCCGGGCTCGCCTTGAAGGCCGAAGGGATGGGTCTCGCCGTGATGGCTGAGCTGCCCATTGTGGTCTTTGACATTCAACGGGCCGGCCCGAGCACCGGCATGCCCACCAAGACAGAGCAGGCAGACCTCCTCCAGGCGATGTACGGCCGGTCGAGCGAGGCGCCGGTGGTCATCCTGGCCCCGGCCACGCCCGGGGACTGCTTTTTTGTGGCTTATGAGGCGGTGCGGCTCGCGGTCAAGTACATGGTCCCGGTCCTCGTGCTGAGCGACGGGTACCTAGCCAACGGCGCCGAGCCGTGGGTCATCCCGAATCCGGAGAGCCTCCCCGAGATTTCGGTTGGTTTCAGGACAGAGAAGGAGGGATTCTTCCCGTACGTGCGGGATGAGGCCACGCTGGCCCGGCCGTGGGTGCGCCCCGGGACACCGGGATTGGAGCACCAGATCGGAGGGTTGGAGAAGGAACACATCACGGGCCATGTCTCCTACGCCCCGGACAACCACGAGTTGATGGTGAAGCTCCGCGCGGAAAAGGTTCGGCGCGTCGCCCAGGAGATTCCCGCGACCACCATCAATGGGCCGAGCGCGGGCGACCTTCTGGTCGTCGGATGGGGAGGGACCCTCGGGGCCATCACCGGCGCGGTGGAAGAAGCCCAGATGGAGGGGAAGGCGGTGGCGAGCGTCCACATCCGCCACATGAATCCTCTCCCGCCGGACCTGGGTCAGATCCTCCGACAGTACCGACGCGTCCTCGTCCCTGAGATCAACAGCGGACAATTGGTGCGCCTGCTTCGGGCCGAGTACCTGGTGGACGCGGTCGGCTTCAATCGGGTGCGCGGGCTTCCGTTGGCGACCAGCGAGATCAAAGAGGCGATTGATCAGATTTTGAAGGAGAAAGAATGAGCGAGGCGACGGGAGTCAAGGAACCCCCGCGGTACACCAAAAAGGATTTTGAGTCCGACCAGGATGTTCGGTGGTGCCCCGGGTGCGGCGACTACGCCATCCTGAGCGCGATCCAGAAATCGATGCCGGACCTCGGCATCCCGCGCGAGGACATCGTCTTTATCTCTGGAATTGGCTGCTCCAGCCGGTTCCCGTACTACATGAACACCTACGGGTTCCATACGATCCATGGGCGGGCCCCGGCGATCGCCACGGGGCTTCGACTGGCGCGGCCGGACCTGAAGGTCTTCGTGGTCACCGGCGATGGCGACGGGCTCTCGATCGGCGGAAACCATCTGATCCACGTCCTGCGGCGCAATGTGAACGTCACGATCCTTCTCTTCAACAACAAAGTCTACGGCCTCACCAAGGGGCAGTATTCACCCACGACCGAGTTTGGCAAGATGACGAAGTCGACCCCGTTTGGCTCCGCGGACCGGCCGGTGAATCCGCTGACGTTTGCCCTGGGAGTCGGGGCCACCTTTGTCGCCCGGACCGTGGACCGGAACGTGGCCCACATGGAAGAGATCGTCAAGCGGGCTGCCCATCACAAGGGGGCGGCCTTCGTGGAGATCCTTCAGAACTGCAACGTCTATAATGACCTCGCGTGGAACGCGGTCTACGATCGAGAGTTAAAGGTGATGCATGAGCTTCGGGTGCAGCACGGCAAGCCGCTACTCTTCGGCCCGATAGACGACCGTCGAGGATTGGTCCTGGAAGGCTCGAAGCCGAAGGTCGTGCGGGTGAAGGACGTGGCCGAGGGCGCGCTCTGGGTGTATGACGAGACTGACCCTTGGGCCGCCCAGGCCCTGGCCCTCTTGACCTCGGACCCGGAGTTTCCGATTCCGGTTGGCGTGCTGCTGAACGTCGAGGCGCCGGTGTACGAGGAGGTGCTGATCGATCAAGAAAAAAAGGCCGTTGCGGACCGGGGGGTGGGAGATGTCGCGGAGCTCTTGACTTCGGGCGACACGTGGCGGATCCCGTAGCAGGCTGCTAGATAGCTTTGGGTGGGTGCCGTTTCACTTGCCGGTCCCGAGCGGGACCGGCAAGTTTTTTACAGGAGGACAAACGATGGGGAACGAAGCCTCGATCCGGGCGAGGCGGTCCTCGCCCCTGCCGGGGTCGAGCACGGCGTCATCAATGACGGCCGTGACGTCCTCGTGATGGTGGTTTTTGTCGCCCCACCCCCTTCCCACTAAACGATCACGCATGAGAGTATCGTTGTTGGTAACCTGTCTGGTCGACCTATTTGTAGATGCACTCTGAGCAACAACGTGAACGAAGAAGAGAAGAAGTTCTTCAGCGTCAACGAGGCCGAGACGTTGATCCCGAAGCTGGAAGGGATGATGGGTCGTCTCATGGGTCTCCACAGCGAAGCCGGGCGGGTCCGCGGCCTCTTCCAGGAAGAGCAGCGGAAGATCATGTTTGACGGGGGTCGGCGCATCAACGTCGCTGAGCTCGGAGACCTCAAGGGTCGTTTGGAGGGGTTGACTACGGAGCTCCGGGCGGGGATCAATGAGATCCAGGCGATGGGGGTCATTCCGAAAGACCTCGGACAGGGCCTCGTGGATTTCCCGTATCTTCTGGGAGACGAAGAAGTCAATCTCTGCTGGCGATTCGGAGAGAAACACATCCGATTCTGGCACGGGCTTGACGAGGGTTTTGCCGGTCGGAAACGCCTGCCGGAGAGATAACGAGGAGGAGGTGCGCGTGGAGATCTTGCTCACGAATCACGGGAGTTACCCTCGCATCGGTGACGCCCCCGAGTTGCAGCGGCACCGACGGGCCTATGCCCAATTCGAAAGAGGAGAGATTGACGAGAGTGATTTCCGTCGCGTAGAGGACGAGGTGATCGCCCAAGCCATCCGGGAGCAGGCGGCGTGCGGGTTGGACGTGGTCACGGATGGCCAGATCCGATGGTACGACCCCTATTCCCATTTCGCCCGCCGATTCGAGGGGGTCGAGATCAACGGCCTCCTTCGCTACTTCGACACCAACGTCTACTTCCGCCAGCCCGTCATCATCGGCCCGTTGAGGCGTCGGGCTCCGATCCTCCTTCCGGAGTTCGAGTTTGCCCGCTCCGTCGCCCTCAAGCCGGTCAAACCTGTGCTGACCGGACCATACACCCTCGCCCGTGGCTCCATCCTCAAGGGGGGATATCGGACAGTTCGGGAGATGACCCTGGCCTACGCTGAGGTTCTGGCCCTCGAAGTGGAAGATCTGGCCCGCGCCGGGGCACGGTGGATTCAGGTGGACGAGCCCGCCGTCCTCTCGCACCCCGAGGACGTGGAGTTGGTCCGGGAGGCGGTAGGAAGGTTGGCCCAGGTGAAACAAGTCGCCCAACTGATCCTGTCCACCTTTTTTGGGGACGTGGCTCCACTCTATCAAGAGCTTCAGACCTTTCCGGTGGACTTCCTCGGGCTCGATTTCACCTATAGCCCGAAGCTTCCCCGTCTCATTCAGGAACGGGGGACAACCCGAGGGCTGTGCCTCGGCCTTGTGGATGCCCGAAACACGAAGCTGGAGACGAAAGATCAGATCTTCCCGATCCTCGATATGGTGCTGTCCAGGATCGGCGGAATCGTCCATCTGGGTCCGTCGTGCGGGCTCGAGTTTTTGCCCAGGGATCGGGCCCAAGCCAAGCTCCAAAATCTCAAGGCCCTGCGCGACGCCTACATTACTCGGGTATAATCGGAGGACGGAATGAACCACGCGAAGCTTCGCTCCTTGGGGCTGGACCTCCCACTGCTCCCCACCTCCACGGTCGGGAGCTTTCCCAAGCCTCCGTATCTCACTGAGGCCCGGGCCAAGTTCGCCCGGAATCAGATGACCCGCAGCGAGCTGGAGCGGCTGGAGAAGCAGGCCACGGAGTTCTGGATTCGGACGCAGGAGGAGGTGGAGCTGGACCTCGTCGTGGACGGCGAGCAGTATCGGGGCGACATGGTGGCCTACTTCGCGGAGCTTCTCGAAGGGATGGAAGTCGGCGGACTTGTCCGGTCTTACGGAAATCGCTATTACCACAAGCCGGTCATTGTCGGGGAGGTGCGTTGGCCCGGCCCCATGACCGTGGACTGGTGGCGATGGACTCAGAGCCAGACCTCGAAACCGGTAAAGGGGATGCTGACGGGCCCGTATACGATCATGGACTGGTCGTTCAACGAGGCGTACCCGAGTCGCCACGCCGCCTGCCTCGCCCTCGCCCGGGAGATTCGAAAGGAAGTGGAGACACTGGTGGAGGCGGGGACCCGGGTGATCCAGGTGGATGAGCCGGCCCTGTCGGTTCGCCCGGAGGAGCTGCCCTTTGCGATCGAGGCCATGCACATCGTGACCGACGGGCTTCCGGCCTATTTCATCATTCACGCGTGCTACGGCGCGTTCGAGACCATCTATCCGGACATGCTCGCGCTCCCAGTTGACAATTTGGACCTCGCCATCTCGAACAGCGGACTGGATCTCCTCAAGATCTTCGAGAAGGATCCGTTCACGAAGGACCTCTCCCTCGGCGTCTTGGATGTCCACTCGTACAGAGTGGAGACTCCTGCCGAGGTGAAAGATCGGATCATGAGAGGGGTCGGCGTTTTGCCAAAGGAGCAGGTCTGGGTGGACCCGGACTGCGGGCTCAAGACCCGCACCGTGGAGGAGGCCGTGGGCAAGCTCCGATCGATGCAGGTGGCGGTCAATGAGGTCCGGAGCGCCGTCTAGTGCCGGCTTACCGGGCAGTCCTCTTTGACCTGTTCGATACCCTTGTTCTGTTCAACCGAGAGCGGCTCCCCGTCCTTCAAATCAACGGCCAAATGGTCCACACCACGGCCGGCTATCTCCACCCCGTGCTTCACGAGCGCTATCCCCACGTCTCTCTGGAGGACTTCTACCACGCCCTCGTCGCCAGTTGGCAGGAGGCCGAGCGCCGCCGCAGCCTTGATCACCGCGAGGTGTCGGCCTCCGAGCGCATGGCGATCCTGTTTGAGAGATTGGAGGTCAACCCTGCCGAGGTCCCCCGCGATCTCGTGGATCGGATGCTGTCGGTGCACGCGCAGCATTTGTCCGAAGCCGCTCTCCTCCCTCCCGAGCATCTCTCCCTCGTCCGGACGCTCAAAGGGCGCTATCGTCTTGCGGTGGTGTCCAACTTCGACTACACCCCGACGGCGCACAGGGTCCTGGAGCGGGCGGGGCTCTTGTCGTTCTTCGAAGCGGTGGTGATCTCCGATCGGGTGGGATGGCGGAAGCCCAGTCCGATCATTTTCCATGAGGCCCTGAACCGTCTGAGCCTCGATCCAGCGGACGCCCTCTTCGTGGGAGATCGGCCGGAGATTGATGTCCTCGGGGCCAAACGAGTGGGGATGGATGTCGCGTGGGTCAACCCGGGGGCCGAGCCGCTCCCCGGAGGAATTCCTCAGCCAGACTACCAGGTCGGCGCCCTGCCCGAGCTCCTCTCCCTGCTTTAACCTGTCATAAAGAAGCCCTTCGCGCGGGGAGGACCTGCAGTCTCGCCAAGTCAGATAACCCTGCCAGGAGTATACGCAAGTGACGGGCCAAGGGAGGCGCCTCAGATGGCTGGTCAAGAAAGAAAAACCCCTCGGCAAACCCGCGATTTGCCGAGGGGCTTTAGTTCAGAGAGGGGCTTCTCAGGTTTCGACGAGGGCGCGGAGGCCCCTGCCGCGCGTGGAGAGGCGAAGCCG
>JACOUJ010000395.1 GCA_016177865.1 Candidatus Rokuibacteriota bacterium | reverse complement strand
TGTGTATCCGATGATGGCCTGGAGCAGATTGTTGAAGTCATGGGCGATTCCACCGGCGAGCTGTCCCAGAGCGGTCAGCTTCTCGGATTGAATGAGCTGCTCCTCCATCAGTTTCTGCTCGGTAATGTCGCGGATCAAGGCCAGAACCCCGAAGAGCTCGCCGCCCGGCCCCTGGATGGCGGAGAGAGTCACCCCCACCTCGATCAGTGTCCCATCCTTTCGCAGCGCCCGCGTTTCAAAGAGCTCCGGCCGGCCCGTTCGGCCAAGACGCTCGACTCCCTCCCGGTAGGTCTCTCTCGGCACGAGGCGCTCAATGGATTGGCGGAGGATTTCCTCCCGCTCGTAGAGGAACACCTGTCGGGCCTTCGGGTTCCAGGATTCGATTCGACCGTCGAGCCCGACAGCCACAATGGCTTCACCGGCGCTTTCGATCAGAGTCTCAAATCGCCCTTTGGCGGCCTTGATCTCTTCATAGAGGAGGGCGTTGCGGAAGGCGATCGTGAGGTGCTCGGCGCACATCCGAAGGATTTCCCGCTCAGGCTCGCCGATCGGGCGTCCCGACCGCTGGTTGTCGGCGACGAGCACCCACCGGGCCTCTGCCAGGGGGCCGATCGGGCAGACCACGCGATTCTCCTGGCTCTCCCCTTCCTCTCCGCGGGGGACAATCTCCACGAGGTCGTAGCCGAGACCCCTCTCGAGCTGGCTGGTGACCGCCGCGACAAGGTCGTCGAGATCGAGCTGCGCTGCGATCGCTCGGTCAATCTCTCTCAGGATCCCGAGTTGGAGAGCACGGAGCGCGTGGACCGCTGCCTCCCGCTGAGAGGTTTCGCGAAGCTGATTGTTGCGGATCGCGACTGCCGCCATATCGGCGAAGGCCCGGAGCAGGTCTAATTCGCGCGGGGCCAGCTGGCGCTCGCCTCCGTAGTACAGGGCCAGGAGACCCACGGTGGCGCCGTCGGTCGTGAGGAAGAACAAGGTGGCCCGTTCATAGCCGCTCCGATCCAGGAGCTCGGAGAACGGGGCGCCCGCGTCTTTCCGCGAGAGGAGAAGCAGTCGGTTGGGGGGCGGTCCGTCCTGGATCGGTTGCAAGCCGAGACGCTGCGCTACCTCCGTGGAGTAGTTGTCAGGCAACCCCTTGGCGTACCGGCACGTGACCTCCGACCCCTCGTAGAGAAAGAGGGCGACCCCCGCGGCCTCCAGCGAGGTTCCAGCCGCTTCCAAGATTTTGGTCAGGATCCGGGTGATCTGCTCGTGGAAGCTCGGCTGGGTCGCTTCTGTGGCGAAGGCCTGCATCTGTCGTACCAGCTCGGCGAGCCGGTCGGCCTCCCGCTGCTCCCGTCTCCGGGTGAGGGCTCGCTGGACCGCCTCCTCCACGTCGCGCCGGCTGAAGGGCTTGACAAGGTAGTCCAGGGCCCCGAATCGGAGGGCATTCTTGACCGTCTCGAGGGACGCATAGGCCGTGATCATGACCACCTCGATGGCCGGATCGAGCGCCTTGAGGCGTCGCAGGGCCTCGACCCCGTTGAGCTCGGGCATCCGGATGTCCATGAAGACCAGATCGGGTCGGTCAGTGGCCGCAAGACGGAAGGCCTCCTCGGCGCTGGCCGTGGTGAGGACTTCGAATCGATCCTTGAGGAGGATTCGAAGGGATTCGCGGGGGCCCGCCTGATCATCCACGACCAAGATCCGGGGGCGATCACCTGACTTCATGTGTCGCTCGCTCTCTGGCCAGGGGGAATCGCGCGTGGAAGACGACCCCGTCCCGCTCCCGCCGGGCTTTGAGGGTGCCCCCTTGCTCTTCGATGATCCGCTGGCTGGCGCATGGCCCGACGTCCAGGGGCGTATCCTGAACCATGGCAAACGGGTCGAAGAGGTAGCGGATCTCTTCTTCGCTCACCTTGTCGGTCCGGCCCACGAGGAGAAGGTCGAGGATCGGTTCGGTCCCCTCGTGATCGGTGGACATCGAGCAAATCAGCTTCCCGCCTTCGTCTCCCTTTCCGATGAGGTACCGAAGGAGGTAGGTGAGGGCCTTTCTCAGCTGCTGGCGGTCGCACTTGATCGGAAGCGGGCCGGTCTGGCTGTGAAGGGCGACCGCGACCGACCGCCCCGTCAGCTCCTCATGGAGGTAGAGGAGCTCCGAAGTCTCCCGCTCACCCTCCAGGGCAACCTGGACCCTTCGGTCCAGATCCCGCAGGCTTTCCTCGAGTACGTCCTGAGCGTTGGCGACCTCGATGGCGTATTCCCGCTCCGTGACCAGGCTGGTGAGCTTCTCCACGATGTGGACGAGGCGCCGCACATCCATCCCGACCACCGACGTGAAGCGCTGTTTGAACTCCGGGTCATCGCCCCGTTCGGCCAGGAGCTCGACAAAGGTCTGGATGGAGACCAGAGGGTTTTTGATTTCGTCCGCGAGCCGGGCAGCGATCCTCGTCAGAAGCTGAAGATCCTCAGCGGTCCGTCGATTCTCCGTGAGCTCTATGCGTGGTGTCAGGTCCTCCAAGACCATGACCGCACCGCTCATGCCTTGGGCGGGATCGGGGATCCGATAGGTGCTGACCTCCAGCGGCCGCTTCAGGGCGGCCGGGACCACTTCCCGCTTCCTGAGAGCCGTCCCTCGGCTGAGGGTCTCGTAGAGGAGATCGCCCAGGGGCGAGGGGAGAACGCGGAGATCCCGACCCAACACCTGGGTTGCGGGCCGCCCAAGGATCTCCTCGGCCCGATGGTTATAGATAACGACCCGCTCGCGCTGATCAATGGTGATCACGCCGTTTGCCATGTGGGCCAAAATCTGCTCGTTGAAGAGCTTCTGATAAAGGAATTGGTGATGGAGGGCAATGTTCTGGACCGCGGCGGCGAGGTTGCCCCCGAGGTGGTAGAGCATTTCCACCTCGGCAGGCTGGTAGGGAGCCCCGGTGATCCGGGGTCCCAGGGTCAGGATGCCGGTGAGCTCGCCGTGGGCCGCGAGCGGCAGACCGACCACCGCGCGGAGCAACTCTAACTCACACCGAAGTTCGGGGTACGGGCTGAGAGGTTGATCTATCTCGGGGGCGTTGAGAATG
>JACOUJ010000373.1 GCA_016177865.1 Candidatus Rokuibacteriota bacterium | reverse complement strand
TTTTTGGGGAGCGACCGACGGCTCATTCTATCCTCCCTTCAACCCGACGCGGGCACGGGCCCTCCTGGGCGAGGAACGCATCAAGGAAGGCACGACCCTTACGCTCCTCGTTGAAAAGGCGACCGAGAGTCCTGACCTCGCCGCGGTCGCCCAGGCTCTTCGCAGTGCCTGGGCGGTCATTGGGCTCAGGCTTGTGGTCCAGATCGAGTCGGCAGAAGCGTTCAGAAATGGCCTTCGAAGCGGAGACTATGACGTGGCCCTGACCGAGCAGAGGGTCCCCGTATTGGATCCCGATTCTCTCTTCACGCCCCTCACCTCCCTGGCCGCAGCACGGGACCAGCGTCTCATGGATTCTCTCTTCCGGGCGGGTCAGGTGAGCTTCCGGCCCGAGCGCCTCCGTCTCTATCAGCGGGCCCAAACGCTCCTCAGTGAGGAACTCCTCTGGTTTCCACTCTTCCACTCGCTCCAGTCGATCCTGGTTCGTCCTGAGGTTCGTGAACTACGGCTCCATCCCTCTGGGACCGCTCGCCTCCATGCTGTGAAGGTCGAGCCCCCGAAGGTCGAGCCGTGACAAACTTTCTCCGAGGAATCTTGGGAGGGCTTGCCATCCTCGCGTTGATTGGCGCGGGGGAGGGAGATTCGCAAACGCGGGGCGGGACCTACCGGGCGGTCCTCGGCGCGGATCCGCCGACCCTCGACCCCGCGCAAGCCACTGACACGACCTCATCAGCCGTCATCCGTCAGATCTTTGACGGTCTCCTGGAATTGGATGAATCACTCTCCCTCGTCCCGGCGTTGGCGGAGCGGTGGAGCGTCTCCAAAGACCAGAAGGTCTACACGTTTACGCTTCGAAGGGGAGTCCGCTTCCATCATGGTCGCGAGCTTCGGGCTCAAGACGTGAAGGATTCATTTGAGCGGGGCGCTCGTGGGAAGAGGCCGTGGGTGTTCGACAAGCTTTCCGGGGCGACAGAGTTTGTCCGGGGGCAGGCCAAGGAGATCCGCGGGATCCGGGTGGTGAATGACCTGACCGTGGAGCTCAGCCTCGCGAGACCCTTCGCCCCGTTCCCGTATCTTCTGGCCTATGATGCCGCCTTTATCGTTCCCCGCGAGGTGGCGGGGGAGCGGGGGGTCGAGTTCACCTCGCGCCCGGTGGGGACCGGGGCCTTCCGATTTGTGTCGTGGCGCCGAGATGATCAGGTAACCCTTGAGGCTTTCCCCGATCACTTCCGCGGGGCCCCGCACTTAGACAGGATTGTCTACCGGATCATCCCGAGCGAGTTGACACGCTTTCAGGAGTACCGGACCGGGAATCTCGAGCACGTCGATGTCCCGACCGGACACTTTCAATCCACCCGACGTGACCCAACCTTGTCCAAGGAGCTCCAGACGTGGCCGATCCTGGGAACGTACGCGCTCCGCTTTACCCTCACGCAACCGCCCTTCGAGAGGAAGGGGCTGCGCCAGGCCTTCAACCACGCCATTGACACGAAGGCGATCGCAGAGGTTCTGCTGGAGGGGAGCGTGGTCCCGGCGAAGGGCGTGCTCCCGCCCGGGATGCCCGGCTACGCCCCGACCCTCAGCGGATACTCGTTCGATCGGGCGCGGGCCCGTCGCCTGCTAGCCGAGGCCGGGTTTCCTGGGGGCCGTGGGCTCCCTTCGATTACCCTCCACTACAACACAAACGATCTCCACAAGCGGATCGCCGAGCTCGTGCAGGGCCAACTCCGGGAGGTCGGGATCCAGGTCCGTCTGGCCAGCCTCGACTGGGCTGCCTACATCAAGCTCGTCGACGACGGTGGAACCCAATGGCATCGAATGGGGTGGATCGCCGACTACCCGGATCCGGAGAACTTCCTCACCGTCCTCTTCCATGGGAGGAACTGGGGCGCCCCCGGGAACACGTCTCGGTATCGAAACCCCGTGGTAGATCGCCTCCTCGCCGAGGCGGACGCGCTCCCGCTCGGGCCCACCCGCTTGGCCAAGTATCGGGAGGCGGAGCGGTTGATTGTCGAGGACGCCCCCTGGGTGTTCGTCTATCACTACGGAAGCCGGCTGCTTGTGAAACCCTACGTGCGCGGCCTGGAGCGCTCGGCCATGTCTTCCGCCCCGGAGATGCACATGGCGCCGATGCGAAGAGTCTCACTGGAGAGGTAACTGGATGCGACTCATCCGACCAATCCTCTCGGTCCTCTTCCTCATCGGCTGCGCCTCCGCCATCCCCGCGCCGGAGAGGCCCACTGCGCCAAGCCCGGTGTCAATCCCCACCCTCCTCGCGGCTCCTGCGACTTACGATGGCCAGCACGTCCTGGTCCATGGTCAGGTGGGTCAAGTCCTGAGAGGTCGGACCCTGGAAGGCGGCCGTACCGTCACCATCATTACTCTGGTCGGGCCCGATGGCCAGCGAATCCGCGCTGTCACATGGGGTTCTCGCTTTCTTTTCGAGGGAACCCCGGTCGAGCTTCACGGGATCTTTCGCGCTGAATTCCGGATCGACGAACGGGAACAGCAGGGGATTATCGAGATTAGAGAGATTCGTCCCCTCCTGTAGCAGGCTGCCAATGCTCGCCTTGATCGCCAGGCGCGTCGTCGCCCTCGTGCCGGTTCTCTTCGGAGTCTCCCTCCTCGTCTTCATCCTCACCGCCGTGTCCCTTGGGGATCCGGTGCGGGCCGCGCTGGGCCAGCGGGGAGAGCCGGAGCTGATCGCCCAGATCCGGAAGGATTACGCCTTGGACGAGCCGGTCGTCACGCAGTACGCCCTCTGGATAGGCCGCCTCATCACGGGAGACCTCGGACGCTCCTATCATCAGCATCGGCCCGTCACGGCGATCCTGGCCGAACGGTTCCCCGCCACGCTCCGGCTGGCCCTCGCCGCCACAATGATCGCGGTCTTCCTTGGGGTGACCGCAGGCGTTCTGGCGGCGGTCCATCAGCGCTCTCTGTGGGATTGGCTGCTCATGTCCCTGGCCGTGGTGGGGATCTCGACGCCCGTTTTCTGGCTGGGCATGATGTTGATACTGTTTTTTGCCGTCCTCCTGGGATGGTTCCCGGTCTCCGGCTATGGTGATGGAGACTGGCATCACTTGATCCTCCCGGCCCTGGCCCTCGGGGCCCTCCATACCGGGATCATTGCCCGCATGACCCGAGCGAGTCTCCTCGAAGCGATTCGCCAGGATTACGTCAGGACGGCTCGAGCCAAAGGCCTCCGCGAGCGAGCGGTGATCGTCAAACACGCCCTGCGCAATGGGCTCCTCCCTGTGGTGACCGTCGTGGGGATCGGTCTCGGGGATCTCCTGGTGGGGGCTCCGCTGACTGAGACCGTTTTCGCCTGGCCG
>JACOUJ010000372.1 GCA_016177865.1 Candidatus Rokuibacteriota bacterium | reverse complement strand
TCCATCAAGCGAGGAGTAAGATCACCCTTCCTTTCTCCCTAACGCCCCGAGGGCCGCTTCACGGCGCCGAGCCGCCTTGAGCCATTGCCCGGCGACGACGACAGCTGCAAGCACGAGTCCGGCGCCGATCAGTCCCCCCCCGCCGACAGCCGCCCAGGCCAGGAAGCACACTCCGGCAACTCCGGTCAAGCCGCGCTCGTGCCACCGCAAGGGGCCCCCGAGCCATCCCCACCAGGCCGCGGAGAAGGTCACGAGCCCCGCGAGGGTCGAGGCCAGAGCCCTCATCAACTCGAGAGAGACCTTCGGGAACTCCAAGAGGACGGGGTTGAAGGCGAAGACAAAAGGCACAAGCAGGCCGACGAAGGCGAGCCCGAAGGCCCTGCGGGCTGTTCCCATAAAAGACGCGCCGGCTAATTGGGCGGCAGTCATGGCCGTGATGGCGACAGGGGGAACAATGGTGGCGAACACCGAATAATAGAACACGAACATGTGGGACCCCATGCGGAGGTACCCCACCTCCTCCAGGAACGGCGCCAAGGCGAGGGCCATGATCACGTACGTGGCCGCCTCAGGTACGGCCGCGCCTGTTAGCAGGGTGGCAGCCATCACCAGGGGCAGGGCCAAAAGCGGGATGGCCCCGAAGGGGCTGAGGATCAGGGCGTTGGCGAAACTCGGCCCCAGCCCGGTGGTGATCACCGTTTGGGCCACCGGCCCGATGAGCGCCAGGAGGAGGCCCAACTGCGCAGCCGTTTTGGATCCATCCAAGATCCCGGCAGCGACCGCCCGGATCGAGGGCCGGTATCGCCCTTGGATGAGGAAAGGGACCACGACGGCCGCCAGGAGTGCCCAGAATCCCGCCAACATCGGTGTATACATGAGCAGGAGCAGAGCGGTGAGGACACCAAGGCTTATCACAAAGGTGGGGAGCACCCTGACCACGAGGGGCCAGTCAATGGGGTCGCTGATGCGCTCCGCTTGAGTCGACCGCGCGAAGAAATACACGCCCAACGCGACCCCCGCATAGTAGAGCACGGCGGGGATGGTGGCTGCGAGCGCCACCTGGATATAAGGGACGTTCAGGAAGAAGGCCATCACGAACGCCCCCAGGCCCATGACGGGGGGCATAATGAGGCTCCCGGCGGAGGCAGACGTCTCTATTCCCGCGGCCATCTCCGGGGTGAAGCCCTGGCGCTTCATCTGCGGGATCGTGATCCGGCCTGTGATGACCACGTTGGCCACGGCTTGGCCGACCATCGTTCCGACGAGAGCACTTCCCACGACGGCCGGGTACGCTCCCCCACCGGCGATCCGCCTTCCGACCCCTTTTCCAATCTCCAGGAGGGCTCCGATGGTGCCTGTCTGGGCCAGCACCGAGCTGAAGAGGAGAACGTAGAACACCACGTCCGCCGTTAAGGGGATGAGCCAATAGATCCCGTAAACGGGGTGGAGAGTCGTGTAGCTGATGATAAAGGGGGTGGAGTAGTGAATGTGGCCCAGAAAGCCAGAGATCAGGTCGCCAAAGAAAAAGTAGAGGAGGCTTGCGCAAACAACGCCCGTGAGAATGGGGCCCCAGGTGAAAAGGCCCGCAACGATGATCCCGACTAAGGTCGTGAGCCCTACATAGACATCTCGCGAACTCAACAGACCCGCCGAGACCTCCAGGTGCTCAATGTTCATCCACAGGTAGATCGGACCCAGCAAGCCGGCGCCAAGGGACCCGCACAGAAGGAGCATTTTCGCGTAGTACGGGCCCGGGGATCCTGACGGGCCCTTGGTCAACAGGTCCTGGAGGGCGAGTAAGAGCGTGATGGAGAAGACGGCTACGAAAAAGACAGAGTACCGTTGCGAGACCCCTTGTAACGGGTACCAGACCTCGATGAGCTGGTAGAGGACCAAAAGACTGGCCTCGACCGCGATAATCCACGACAGGATCTTGGCCACCTTTTCTCGGCTGATCATGCGGCAAACAGGCTTTCCTTCTCCTGTCCCCCGATGCGTGGGTCCCTCCGGCTCCTACCACCCCTTGGAACAGTGCCTAAGACCGGAGCGGCGTTCGCCCCACACACATAGAACTCCTCCCCCTGCGCGGAGGAGGAGTTCTCATGCGACGCAGACCGCACGAATCGCCGTTGTCAGCGGGACGTCGAGAGCACTTTCTCCGGAGGCCAGAGGCCGGCCTCTTTAAACGCCCGGAGTGCGCCTGGATGGATCTTGTTCGGAAACTCCACGAAGGGCCGCACCATGGTCTCCTTGTTCCAGGTCTTACCGATCGCGACAAACGCTCCCGCCTTGGGCCCTACCCGGATGAACTCCTTGGTCACCTCGTACGCCAGATCCTCCGGAAACTCGGGATGCACGGCCCGGACGCCGATGTCCGCAAACCATTGAAGCCGCTCCGGCTGGTTGGGCAGGGTCTTGGGAGGAAATGAAAGAGGGATGAAGGGAGATCCGGTCTCCCGATTGACCTTCTCCGCTACCTCGCGGGGAAGATCCAAGTAGCGGAATGACTTACCGGACGCCGCCAACCGCGTCAGAACCGCCCCGGGAACGACCTCCCTGAGAAGCGCGTCAACATTGACCTGGACCAACGCGGCCACGACCCGTCCGTCCAGCAACGCGTCCATCCCCTTCACGGGACCGAGAAATTGAATCGAAGCATTCTCCTCAGTGATCCCATACCCATGTTTCAAGAGCGTGTACACAAATCCGCCCCAATGGGTCTGGGTCTTCAGCCCGATGGCAATGGCCTTCCCTTTCAGGTCGGCCACGCTCTTGACGTTCGGATCGGTCGTCACGAACCACGAGTTCCCGTGCAGGGTCTCGCCGTACAGCCATTTCCAATCCACGGCGATGGGCTCTTCGAAGAACGGTTTAATTCCCTTGGCCGCGAGCCATTCGGCCCCGGTGCTGCTGCCGAATGTAGCGGTTTTTTGGAGTGTCCGGTCCTTGGCCATGACCTTCAGGTTGTACACGTATCCCGGGGTCTCCTGCTGGAACGGGCGCAGCCAGGGATGCTGGTCGGCGACGAGACGGTCGAAGATAAAATAGCCTTCCCAGCCGCCGCCCAAGGGGTACTGAAGGAAGGGAACCCTCACCTCTTTTTGAGCTTGAGCCGCGAACGACACCCCCAGGAAAACCGCGATGGCAATGGCCACGCAGAGCCCGTATGGTCGTCCTGTTCTGGTTCGCATGGCGTTCCTCCTTGTTCCCCCTTCAGGTGAGGTTATCTTGCGGTGCGAACCGGCCGTTGGGCTTACCGAACCGGCTCACCATCGTCTGACCTCGTCCACTCTCAGGATCCGCCCTGGTCGCCCAGTCTGGGCGCCGAGCTCGGCAGCACAGGCCTGCAGATCCGGAAGGTAGGCGCGCGCCTTTTCGAGAGGAAAACGTGCCGATGGGGCCGACACCGCCAGCCCGGCGACAGTCTTCCCGCGGCGATCCTTGACAGGAACGGCCAGGCAGCAGACCCCCACGAGGAATTCCTCGTTGTCTTCCGAGTGGCCCCGGCGTCGGATCTCCAGCAGTTCCCGTCGCAGGAGGGAAGGCTTCGTGATGGTGTTGCCCGTGTGGGCCTTCAGCGGCCCGGAACGCAGCAGCTCTTCTCGACGGCGGCGCGGGGCAAAGGCGAGCAGAAGCTTTCCGATGGCCGTGCAGTGCATGGGAACGCGACTGCCCGGCTTGAAGTCCATCCGGAGCGGCCAGGAGGACTCCACGCGCTCCAGGTAGACGACCTCCCGGCCCGAAAGCACCCCGAAGTTCACGGTCTCTCCGAGCTTCTCGGAGAGTCGCTGGAGGAGGACCTGCCGATCCTGGTGCGCGGGGGCGCTCTGGATGGCGTGAAAGCAAAGATCGTGGAAGATCCAGCCGATGCTGTAGCGCCGCGTCAGCGGATCCTTATGGAGGAATCCCTGCTGCTCCAAGAGCACCGCGAGCCGGTGGACAGTAGGCTTGGGGAGCTTCACGGCGGCGCTGAGATCGGCCAGGGAGACCGACGCCCCATCCCGGGCCACGTGGGCGAGGATTCTGACGGCCTTGACCACCGAGGGGTCAGCCATTCCAATATCCGGAACAATATGTTCCGCATTTCGAGAAATAGGACAACCTCGGGATCATGTCAAGGCTTATTTTTCCTGTGCCGTCGGGCCGGTGGAAACAAGCTATGGTACCCGCCCTGAACCTCTGCCGGGGGTCCACGAGGCCGGCGGTCTTCCCTTGGGCCTCTATCGGGGCCTGAGCCCCTCGGGCATCACATCCCCGAGGCGCTGCTGATCGAGCAAGTTCGGCATCATAGGGCCCCTTCTCAGGATTCGGGGCCCGCGTCCGTGAACTGCGCCTCGGGCGGCGCGCTGGAGAACCCGAGCACGGCCTCGCACCACCTCGCCGTGGCCAGAAGCCGCGCCTCCTCGAAGACGCCTGAGACCAGTTGAACCGCCAGGGGAAGCCCTTCCCGCGTCAGCCCCGACGGAAGGGAAATGGCCGGCAGGCCTGCGAAGGTCCACGGGGCGCAGAACACGGGGTCCCCGGTGGAGCCGAACCCCCTGGGGGCGGCGGTCTCCGCCACCGGCACCATGAGCGCGTCGAGCTGGGCGAACAGGGGGGCCAGCTCAACCCGAAACCGCCACCGGTCGTGCTGCGCGGCCACGTAGTCCACGCCGCCCACCTGGAGTCCGGCTTCGATGACGCCCCGGATTTGGGGTGGGTAGTCCGCGGCGTGGGCGGCGAAGCGCGCCGCGTGGTAGGCGGCCGCTTCGACCCGCATCACCCGCATCCCGGCCTCGTGGATCCCCGCAAAGCTGCCGGGGAGCTTCACCTCGTCCAGGCTGGCCCCGGCCCGCGCCAGGCGCTGCGCGACAGCCTCCACGTGGGCGCCGACCTCCGGGCCGGCCCGTTCCAGGAAGAACTGGCGGACGAGCCCGAGGCGGGGCGGCCGGACCGCGCCTGAGACGGCC
>JACOUJ010000371.1 GCA_016177865.1 Candidatus Rokuibacteriota bacterium | reverse complement strand
CCATTTCGACATCGCCGAAGACCTCACCGATCGCCTCTAGCGTCTTGAGCAGCCGGTGAGGCCCTTCATAGACGACCACCGTGCGGTCGGCAGCCTGGAGTTCCCTGAGGCGGGCGAGCCGGCGGCCCGGTCGGGTCGGGAGAAATCCCTCAAAGAGAAAGCGATCAGCCGGGAACCCGGCCACCGACAGAGCGGCCGCGACGGCCGTGGCCCCCGGGACGGGGACGATCGGAATCCCTGCGGCGTGGGCAAGCTGGACCAAGTGACTGCCTGGGTCAGAAATGCCAGGAGTCCCGGCGTCAGTGACGACAGCGACACTCTTCCCCTCCAGGAGGAGCCGGAGAAGCTCGGGACCCTTCCGCCATTTGTTCTGCTCATAGTAGCTCGTCGTGGGTGTCGTGATGCCGTGATGAGCCAGAAGGATTCGGGTGCGCCGCGTGTCCTCGGCCGCAACAAGGTGGGCGTCTCGAAGGATGCGAAGCGCCCGGAGGGTCAGGTCCTCCAGGTTGCCGATGGGGGTCGCGACGACGTAGAGGGTGCCGGCCACAGCGGCCACCCTGGAGTCTTAGAATGGATGGGTGTGGAGGAGACTCGAATGCGCCCCGACTGCAGGCATGGCTCAGGCCGACTCGGCCTGTTTTTCGTGAATCAGGATAGGCCGCTCGCGGTTGGCAATGACCTCTTTGGTGACGATACACTCTTTGAGTCCGGCGAGGGAGGGCAGCTCGTACATGACGTCGAGCATGACCTCTTCCAGGATCGCCCTGAGGCCCCGGGCCCCGGTCCCGCGCTTGAGGGCTGCCTTGGCGATGGCAACGAGCGCCTCATCGGTGAACTTCAAGCGCACCTTTTCCAGCTCGAAGTATTTCTGGTACTGCTTGCTGATGGCGTTCTTGGGCTCCCGAAGGATCCGGATGAGGGCTGGCTCGTCCAGGTCATGGAGGGTGGCCACGACGGGCAGGCGACCCACAAACTCAGGGATCAGGCCGTACCTCAGGAGGTCCTCGGGCTGGACCAGGGAGAGGAGGTCCCCCACCCGCTGCTCCTGTCGCGTGCGGATCTCGGCCCCAAACCCCATGCCGCTCTTTCCGATCCGGTTTTCAATGATTTTGTCGAGGCCCACGAACGCCCCGCCGCAGATGAAGAGGATGTTCGTGGTGTCCACCTGGATGAACTCCTGGTGGGGATGTTTGCGACCCCCCTGGGGCGGGACATTCGCGATCGTCCCCTCCAAAATCTTGAGGAGGGCCTGCTGAACCCCTTCCCCCGAGACGTCCCTCGTGATCGAGGGATTCTCCGATTTCCGGGAGATCTTGTCGATCTCATCAATGTAGACGATCCCCTTCTCCGTCCGCTCCACGTCGTAGTCGGCCGCCTGGAGGAGCCGGAGGATGATGTTCTCCACATCCTCCCCCACGTACCCAGCTTCGGTCAGCGTCGTGGCGTCCACCAGGGTGAAGGGGACATGGAGGATTTTGGCCAGGGTCTGGGCCAGGAGGGTCTTGCCGGAGCCGGTAGGGCCGAGCAGGAGGATATTGGATTTCTGAAGCTCGACGTCCCCCGCGCGATCGGCCGCCGCCTCGATTCGCTTGTAGTGGTTGTAGACGGCCACCGCCAGGACCTTCTTGGCCCGCTCCTGGCCCACCACATAATGATCCAGGACCTCGCGGATCTCGGCCGGCTTGGGGAGGGAGCGGATCTCGCGACTCTTTTCCTCCTCCCACTCCTCAGCGATGATATCGTTGCAGCGCTCGATACACTCGTCGCAGATGTAGACGGTCGGCCCGGCGATGAGCTTGCGAACATCGTTCTGGCTCTTTCCGCAGAACGAGCACTTGAGATTTCCGTTGGTCTCTCGCGTTCGGGCCATGCCCCTCTTACCTCTTGACCTCACCCCCAGCCACGACCGTCACATCGGGAACCGCTCGGGGGGTGGGCTTCGACGAGATCACCTCGTCCACAATATTGTAATCCCGCGCCTGCTCCGCCGTCATAAAGAAATCTCGGTCCGTATCCCGCTCCACCTGCTCCATGGTCCGTCCCGTGTGGTGCACCAAGATCCGGTTCAGCTCGGTTCGCATCCGGAGGATCTCCCGGGCCTGGATGTCGATGTCCGTGGCCTGGCCCTGGACGCCCCCGAGGGGCTGGTGGATCATGATCCGGGCGTGGGGCAGGGCGAAGCGCTTCCCCTTGGCTCCGGCGGCGAGCAGCAAGGCCCCCATCGACGCCGCCTGGCCCATGCAGATGGTCGAGATGGCGGGTTTGACGTACTGCATGGTGTCGTAGATGGCGAGTCCTGCGGTCACCGACCCGCCCGGAGAGTTGATATAGAGATGGAGATCTTTATCCGGATCTTCCGCCTCGAGGAAGAGCATCTGGGCGATCACCAGATTCGCCAAATCGTCCTCGATAAATGTGGGAAGGAAGATGATCCGCTCTTTGAGAAGGCGGGAGAAGATATCGAAGGCCCGCTCCCCTCGCGGGGTCTGCTCAACGACGATCGGCACAAGAGCCATGGCGCTCCCCTCTCTATTCCTGTTCGACCTTGGCATGGTTCACTAAGAAGTCTAGCGTCTTTCCGTCCAGCAGGCCCTGGCGGATCCGGTCCAGATCTCCGCCCTTCTCGAGGAGGCTTCGAAGCGCCGGCCCAGGCCGCGCGGCCTGGGCCGCAATGCGGTCCACCTCGACATCGACCTCCTCTTCGGTGACCAGAAGCCCTTCGCGCTCTGCGACAGCCTCGAGGAGGAGCGCCCGGCGGACGGCCCGGGTTGCGCTCGGCCGGAGCTCCTGAGTCAGTTTCTCGTAGTCCCAGGGGACCCGGTCAGGGTCGACCCCTTGGCGGCGGAGTTGATCCCGGGCATGCCCGATCTGGTGTGAAATCTGACGCAGGATCAGGGCCTCCGGAACCTGAAAGTCACACTGCTCCAAGATGGCATCCACCACCTTCCCCTCCAAGCTCCGCCGATCTTGGCGAACCCGCTCGGCTTCAAGCTCCGCTCGGACCGCCGTGCCCAGCTCCTCCAGGGTCTCGTGCCCCAGAGTCTTGGCGAAGCCGTCATCCATCGCGGGCAACCGTTTTTCCTTCACCTCCGCCACGCGGAGGCGAATGCGCGCCATCTGCCCCCGAAGCTTCTCGTCGGGCGAATCCTCCGCAAGCCGGGCCTCGACTTTCCGCTCATCCCCCGGGGCCATTCCGACCGCGGCCTCTTCCAACTCAGGAAGGAGATGGCCCGACCCGATAACAAACGCCTGGCCTTGACGCTTCCCTCCCGGGACGGGATTCTCATTTACGGTCATCTCATGGTCGGCGATCACCAGGTCCCCACCTTGGGCCGGACGGCTGACCGCTTCCCAGGTGGCCTGGCGCTCTCTCAGCTCCTCAAGGGCCTCCTGGACTTGACCATCTTTCACCGGCTCGGTCGACTGCCGCACGCGAATGCCCGTATAGTCGCCCAGGACAATGGTCGGCTTCACCTCCACCACCGCCGTGAAGCGGAGCGGCTGGTCCTCTTCCAGATGGAGATCCTGAAACTCCGGCTCCTCCACCGGGGCGAGCTTGACTTCGTCCAGAGCTTGGCGATACAGCGTCGGGACCAATTGCTGGATCACCTCGCGCCGGACATCTTCACCGAAGTGACGCTTGACCAGTCCTCGTGGGACCCGACCCTTGCGAAACCCTGGCATCCGCGCCTGCCGCTGGACCCGCCCGTAGGCGTCTTCCCATGCAGCCTGGACCACCTCAAGTGGAGCCTCCACCGAAAGCCGCCTCCGACAGGCCGGAAGTTCCTCGATGTCCACCTTCATAGGGCTCCATCCTGCGCGAGTCCAGCCCCGCTGTCAAGTTCCCACGGCCGTGGGTTTTGCCGATGGTCTCCTTTCCCATTGTCCCTTCCCGTTGTCGACTTTCCCCTTGACCGGCGCTTCGCCCGCGCTGTAGCATCGGGTCATGCTCCTGACGGGCCAGAGGCCGGACGCCGGGAGAGGCCAGACGCTGG
>JACOUJ010000075.1 GCA_016177865.1 Candidatus Rokuibacteriota bacterium | reverse complement strand
CGGCAGGCCTGGCTCACCTTCGTCATTGTAGGGGGTGGGCCCACAGGCGTGGAGCTGGCCGGCGCACTTGCCGAGATCTCGCGCTTCGCGCTGGCCCACGACTTCCGCTCGATCGATCCGACGCATGCCCGCATCATTCTTCTAGAGGGCGGCCCGCGACTGCTGTCCACCTTCGCCGAGCCGTTGGGCCGGGCTGCCCAGGCTCGGCTCGAGAGGATGGGGGTCGAGGTGAGGACCGGGAGTCCGGTGACGCGGATCACCCCCGGCGTGGTCGCGGCCGGCTCGCTCGTGATCCGGACAGAGACCGTCGTCTGGGCCGCCGGGGTCAGGGCCACCCCGATCGCCAAGACGCTCGGCGCGCCTCTGGACAAGGCTGGGCGCGTCCTCGTCGAGCCGGACCTCACCGCGCCCGGACAGTCCGAGATCTACGTGATCGGCGATCTGGCCGCGTTTCATCACCAGGGGGATCACCCGCTCCCGGGCGTGGCGCAGGTGGCGATGCAGATGGGACGCCATGCCGCGCGCAACATCCTGCGAGCCGGGCGCGGCGAGAACAGGCTCCCCTTCCGCTACCTGGACAAGGGGCTGATGGCCACGATCGGCCGGAACGCCGCTGTCGCCGAGATCCGCTCCCTAAAGCTCTCCGGATTCCTCGCATGGCTCGTCTGGCTCACGGTGCACATCTTTTTCCTGATCGGCTTCCGAAACCGGGTGCTTGTGCTGTGGGAATGGGTGTGGGCTTACTTTACATACGACCGGGGCGTGCGGCTGATCACTGGTGCACGGGGGGGGCCCTCCCTTAATGGACCCGGGTGAACTTCTGGAGCGAGCGCAGCTCCCGCGGCGGATTCTCCCGGCGACCCTTGATCGTGTAGGAGACCTCCGCGACGTAGAGATCGCCTCGCGAGTCCGTGGCGAGGCCGTGGGGCGCGATGAACTGCCCCGGCCCTTCGCCCGCGAAGCGATCCCCGATCCGGCAAACCAACTCTCCCTTGATCGAGAGGATGCTCACGCGGTTGCCGAGGTTGGCGACGGCGGCGTTCACCTCGAGCCCGGTCCCCAGCTCACCGACCAAGAAGAGCCCGCCGTTCTCGTCGTCGTAGCCGAGCCCGCAGGGGCGGTGGAGATTGTTCCACTGGCCGAGGTACTGCCCCTTCGGGTCGAAGATCTGGATCCGGTGATTCTCCCGGTCAGCCACGTAGACGAGGCCCTCGGCGTCCGTGACGATGTTGTGAGGAAGGTTGAAGCAGCCGGGGTCGGTGCCGGCCCCGCCCCAGGAAAAGAGATGCCGGCCCTTCGGGTCGTACTTGTGGACCCGGGAGTTCCCGTAGCCGTCGGAGATGTAGAGATCGCCGGTCCGCGGGCAAAGGGCGACGTGGGTGGGCCGGTTGAAGGGTTTCCCGCTTTGGAGCGGCGCCGGATGGCCCTCCCCCGCGATCGTCATCAGGAGTTTCCCCTCCGTGGTGAACTTTCGGATCGTGTGGTTGCCATCGTCCGTCAGCCAGATCTCATCTTCCGGTCCGATCGTGATGGCATGGGCCCGCCCGACCAGCCCCTCCCCCCAGGAGCGCAAGAAGTTTCCCTGCCGGTCGAAGACGATGACGGGGTGCTCCCCCCTGGTGAAGACGTAGACGTTGTCTTTGGAGTCCACGGCGACGCCGGCGGCCTCAAGATAGCGGTAGCCGGGCGGAAGGTTTCCCCAGCCTTCGGCAACTCGATAGGTCAGCCTGCCTGAGCCAACGGTCACGATGCCTCCTTCATAGTCAGGGGGGGAGTCCCACCCACTCCTCCCCCTGGGCCCCCCCACCTGGGTTGATCTTACGAGTGTGAACCTTTCCGAAGGGTGGAAAGAGCTTCCCGTGCGAAACGCTCGATCTGCTGAACCCGTTCCGGATAGCGAGGCGCGGTAAACTGGAGCGCAATGTGCTGCACGCCGATTTTTTCATATCCTCTCAGGGCCTCAACGAGCTGCGTCGGAGTTCCCTTGAGGCGGTCCGGCTCCTGGGCCACGGGCTCGCTGGTCACTTCGATCGGCCGGCAGCAGGAGAGGTGAACCTCATTGGGGTCTCGCCCGGCGTCTTTCGCCATTTGCCGGACGTTGGCGAACTTCGCGGCCAGCTCCTGGGGCGTGATTCGTACGAAGTAGGAGAACCAAGCGTCGCCGTAGCGGGCGGCGCGCCGCTGGGCCGGCGCGCTTTCGCCTCCGACCCAGATCGGGACGCGGGGCTTCTGGTACGGCTTGGGGTAGAAGGCCACGTTGTCGAACTGGAAAAAGCGCCCTTCAAATCGAGGCCGCTCCTCCCCCCACAGCTTCTCGACGATCTGGAGGTGCTCGTTGGCCATTTCCCCGCGCTCCTTGAACGGGGCGCCGAGGGGTTCAAACTCCTCCACCATCCAGCCCACCCCAACGCCGAGGATGAGGCGCCCATGCGAGAGGTGGTCAATCGTGGTCGCGATCTTCGCCCAATAGAGCGGGTGGCGATAGGGCATGACAAGCACACTCATCCCGAGAAGGATCCGCTCCGTGCATCCTGCCAAGAAGGCGAGGCACGTGAGCGGCTCAAGAAAGGGACGGTCCGGAGGGACGAGAAAATGGCTTCCGTCCGCATAGTTGTAGGGGTATGGCGTGCGGATCTCCCAGGGGATGAAGATGCGATCCGCGGTCCAGACAGAGTCATAGCCCCAGGCCTCTGCCTGGCGCGCGGCTTCCATCAGCGTGGCGCGGGTCGCCGATCGACCCGAAATGGGAAGAAAGATGCCGAGTTTCATTCCTCGCCTCCTCCGAGATTGGGGCTACGTTGGCCGAATACAATCCTCACCGCTTCCACTCGCTTGATCCCCATTTCTGCGCTTGCGTTCCTCGGCTCATCGGGGGTATTTTAGCAGCATTTCCAGCATTGTGGTCGGAAGGAAAGGTCCCAGAACGCCGCGTCTTCTGGGGCACGGCCCGGCACTGATAGGTGGGGGACAACGATGAAGCCGGCCATCCTGGTATCGAGGATTATCCCCGAGGAGGCCCTGGCCCTGGCCCGGCAGCGGGCCGAGGTGGATCTTCATCCCGGGCCCCACCCGCTCCCGAAGTCCGAGCTGATCGCCCGGCTCAAGGACAAGCAGGGACTCGTCTGTCTCCTCACCGATCGCATTGACGCCGAGGTCTTCGCATCCGCTCCGCGGCTCAAGGTCGTGGCCAACGTCGCAGTGGGCTACGACAATATTGATGTGGCCTCGGCTACGGCCCGGCGGGTCGTCGTGACCAATACGCCGGAAGTTCTCACCGAAACCACCGCGGACTTCGCGTGGACCTTGCTCATGGCCGTGGCGCGCCGCCTCACGGAGGCGGATCAGTATGTCCGGGCGGGAAAATTCACACGGTGGGAGTTGATGCTTCTCCTCGGCAATGACGTCCACGGGAAAACGCTCGGGATCCTTGGGTTTGGCAGGATCGGTCGGGCCGTTGCCCGCCGCGCCCTCGGGTTTCGCATGCGGGTCCTCTACCACGACGCGGTTCGAGCCGATCCCGGGACCGAACGAGAGCTCGGGGCGACGTTTGTGGACAAGGCGACCCTTCTCCGGGAATCGGATTTTGTGACGCTCCACGCCCCACTCCTCCCCGACACCCGTCACCTGATCGACGCGGCGGAGCTCAGGCTGATGAAGCCGACTGCCTACCTGATCAACGCCGCCCGGGGGCCGCTGGTCAACGAGGCTGCGCTCGTCCAGGCCCTCAAAGAAAGATGGATCGCGGGAACGGTGTTTTTCAGCAGACTTCTGACGTAGCGGAACGCCGGAAAGTCTTCCCCTTCCCAAGACGCTCTGGTAGGATTTTTGCGTGACCGCGCGGGGTCCTCAGTGATCCATCCCCTCTGGCACACAGGATTCCTTGCCCTGCTGGCCCTCGCGGTCTCCTTATTGCGTCTGTCGGAGCCCGTTGCGGCGGTCGTCGTGGTGGTGTTCTTTCTCGCGGTGGCGCTGCTTCACCCTGTGAACGGCGTGACGTTTCTCTTCCTCTTCGTCCCGTTCTTTCTCGGCGAGGCTTATAAGAGCCCGGCCTTTCTCCTTGTCCCCGGAATGGTCTTCGTCGTCATTGTCTTGGGCGTTTGGGCGGGTCTCAGAAGCGGGAGGGCGTGGGTCTGGCCCCACCGGGGGATCCTTCTTTTCTATGTCGCAAGCCTCGTCCTGGCCCTTCCCCTCGATCTCAAGGAGCTTCGGGAAGATCTCTGGGTCTTCCCCCCCGCCGACGTCATGGCCTTGGTTCTCCGCGGAATCCCCGCGGTCTCCCATCTCAACCCGTTGCAGATCTTCGTCATGGCCCTTCTCGGAGTCGGCCTCTACGTGGTGGTGGTGAATCTCCGCCCGCCAGGGGAACTCATTCGCCGCACCGTCGTGGCGATGGCTCTGGTCTATGGCGGCCTGGCCCTCCTCGGCATGGTGAAATACTTCGGCGTCATTCCGTACTCCGGCCGGTATCTTTCACTTTCCTTCGCGCAGTATGTCACGGTGGGAAACCATCCGCACCGGCTGACCGGCATCGCGTGGAACCCCGACTATTTCGCCCAGTATCTTGTCTATGGCGCCCCCTGGATGCTGGCTTTCCTCGGTCGCCCCGCCTGGCGAGAGCGCGTGGCGGGGTTCGCGCTGCTCCCCGCAGCGCTCGCCCTGGCCCTGACCTTCCAGCGGGGGGCCTATCTCGGCTTCTTGGTGGAATTGGGTCTGATGGCCTTGTACAGCGTGTGGCTTCATCGGCAGGCGAGGGAAGGGAGGCTCTGGGGGAGACCGTGGGTGTCCGCCAGCCTTCTCGCGCTCCTGACCTTGAGCGTCCTGACGCTCGACGCGATCGCCCTCGGCGGCACTGTCCTCGCTCGCGTTCGAGCGATCTGGGAGCTGGGCGACGCGAACCGCGCCCATCTCTGGCGCGTCGCCCTTGCGATGCTCGGAGACCAGCCCCTGTTGGGAGTTGGCACCGGCCGATTTGCGTATTTCTTCCCCGATTACTCCTCACTGACGCCGCGAGAGTTCGGCCCGTTTTGGGGAACGGCCCACAGCCTCTACCTCCAGGTCTTCGCGGAGGGGGGGGTCATCGGGTTTTTCGCCCTGGCGCTCCTGATCGGCGCCATCTTTGGCGATGGGCTTCGAGGGCTCAGGGCGGAGCACTCGCCTTCGGTGACGCTCCTGGGCGCCGCCATGATCTCCCTCGGGGGGTGGCTGTTCTATAGCGTGCTCCAATCCACCTTCTACCTTTGGAGTCTCCAGATCTATTTTTGGCTCCTCGCGGCCTTGATCATGAGTCTCGCAGCCGGGGCTTCCCCCTCACCACCTCGCGCCCCGTGGCATCGTCCCCTGATCGTCGGCCTTGTCGCGTGCCTCGTCTTGGCAGGTGCCTGGCGGGTCACCTCAATCGTATCTCGTCCCAGGGCGCTCGGGTATGAAGCCGGGTTCTTTAAGTGGGAGCGGCAACCCGACCAAGCGCTCGCCCGCTGGACGGGCCGCCGCGCCGCGGCGGTGCTTCCCGCGGGGGGATCCACGCTCGTGCTGACCGCGTCCGCCCCGCTCCCGGGCGTTGATCACCGGCACCAAGCGGTCACGGCCTGGCTCGATGGAAGCCCGTCGGCCTCACTCCTTTTGCCAGGAAGGGAATGGGTCCAGTTTCGACTCCCCGTGAACCGCCCGCAGGGTCATCCGGTCCTTCTGCGGCTTCAAGCCGCCTATGCCCTGAGCCCGAAGCAGGTTGGAGCGAGTTCCGATGACCGGACCCTGGGGGTCCTGATGAAGCCTCCGCGATGGGAGTAAGGCCGGATGACCCGGCCGAGAGGGACGACCGGATTAAACCCATTAAACCCTCCGAGCCTGTGGATCGTCAAAAGGACGACCTTGACCTTCTCCAGGCAGTCCGCCGGGGCGAGTCTCATGCCTTCGAGGAGTTGGTCCGCCGGCATGAGCGGCAGATCTACCGGGTTGCCTTCCGGTTTTTTCAGAACCGGGTTGACGCTGAGGAGATGGTTCAGGAGGTC
>JACOUJ010000370.1 GCA_016177865.1 Candidatus Rokuibacteriota bacterium | reverse complement strand
CCGTCGCTGGTCCTCCTCGCCTAGCCCCGTGGCGAGGAGCGTCGCATCCCGGCGTTCTCGGTCGTTGCCAATCCTCACGTACCAACCACGTACGCTCCGGTTGGCTCCTCCCTCGGGCCTTGGGCTGCTCGCTCCTCGCCCCGGCGCCCCACTACAGGCGCCCTCCGACAGTTACACAGTCTGAATTTCCGCGTTTCTTTCTAGTTTGAACCGTCTTGCGCTCCTTGTTAGACTACTCTTCTGAAGAAGCGGGAGGGGTCACGGAGTGATCTGGCTGGTTTTCCACTTGAGCTTCCTCGGTTACTTCGCCGCGACAGTCCTGGCCGTAGTCCACCTGTTTCGCCGCGGGCAGGCGATTCATCAGTGGTGCGTCGGGCTCGCGTGGTCTGCCTGGGGACTCCATACCGTGGCTCTCCTGGCTGAGCTTCTCTTGAAAGGCCGTCTGCCCCTGTCCAATCTTCACGCGGCGTCGGCCCTCGTCATCTGGGGCGGGGCCCTTCTTTATCTCTTCGCCGAACGCCGCTACGACATCCCGGTCCTCGGTGCCTTTGTCCTTCCGATCATCTGCCTCCTCGCGATCTCTGGAATCGGCTTCCCCCGAGGGATTCCGCGCATCACGCCAGTCCTGGGAGGCTTGTGGAGCTGGCTTCACGGCGTCCTCGCCCTCCTCGGAATGGCGGCCCTGACTCTCAATTTCTGCGCCGCTCTCATGTTTCTCCTCCAGGAGCGGCAGCTCAAGGGAAAGCGTCTTGGGATCGTTTTCTATCGTCTCCCCTCTCTGGAGGCGCTGGATCGCTTATCTACCCAAGCCCTGACGCTCGGCTTTCCATTCCTGACTCTCGGGCTTTTCCTAGGAACCCTACAGGCCGGGACGGTCTGGGGGAGCTACTGGAGCTGGGACCCAGCTCAGGCCGCCTCGCTCCTGGCCTGGATCGTCTACGCCGCCACACTGTCGGGGCGGGCCATCGGGGGATGGCGGGGGCGACGGGCCGCCCTCGGGGCCATCGTGGGCTTTCTTGCCCTCGTCCTGACTCTGAGCGCCGGTTTCTTTCTTCCAGGTCGCCATGTGGCCCTCTAACGAAAACTTCCTTGTCCTGGGCATGAACCACCGGACCGCTCCGGTCGCCCTCCGGGAACGACTGGCGCTGCCCGCGCCGGTCGTGGAGAAAATCTCGCGGGAGCTCCTTGGGCTCCAAGGAGTCCAGGAGGCCCTCTTTCTCTCTACCTGTAACCGGGTCGAACTGTATATTGCGACCGAGGCGGAGCCTGCCTGCCGCGACGCCCTGGTGGAGTGGATGGCCAGGGCTGGAGGACTCACGCGGCAGGAGGTCGAACCCTGTCTCTACGATCACCGAGGCGCCGACGCGGTTCGCCACGTCTTTCGGGTTGCCTCGAGCCTGGATTCCATGCTCCTCGGCGAGCCTCAGATCCTCGGTCAAGTCAAGGCCGCCTTCGCCCTGGCCCAGTCAGCCGAGAGTATTGGTCCGCTCCTGTACGCGCTCCTCACCCAGGCCATCGTCGTGGCCAAGCGGGTTCGAACCGAGACCGAGATCGCCAAGCACGCCGTCTCGGTGAGCTACGCCGCAGTCGAGCTGGCCCGAAAAATTTTTGGGGGGCTCGGGGGCCGAGTCGTCTTTCTCATTGGGGCCGGGAAAATGGGAGAACTGGCTGCCAAACACCTTGCGGCCCAGGGGGCCTCGCGACTTCTCGTCGCGAACCGGACGGAGGACAAGGCCCGAGCCCTCGCAGGTCTCCTTCGGGCGGAAGTTGTGCCATTCGACAAGCTCGACGAAGGGCTCGTTCAGGCCGATGTCGTGCTCAGCTCCACGGGCGCCCCCGAGCCTGTCATCCGGAGGAGCCAACTGGAGCTCCTCCTCTCTTCTCGTCGTCACCGACCGCTCTTCCTCGTGGATATCGCGGTCCCGCGGGACGTGGAGGCGGTCGTCAACGACCTGCCGAACGTGTATCTCTACGATATCGACGACCTGAAGCAGGTGGTGGAGGCAAACCTTCGCGAGCGCCAGCGCGAAGCCCTGAGGGCGGAGGGCCTGATCGAGCGGGAGGTGGAGCGATTTCTTTCCTGGCTCCGGGATCAAACGGTCGTTCCGATCATCGTCTCCCTGCGGGCGAGACTGGAAACAATCCGGCAGCAGGAGGTGGCCAAGGCCCTCTCTCAACTTGGGGAGACGACCCCTGAGGCGCGACAGGCGATTGAGACGATGAGCGCGGCAATCGTGAATAAGATCCTTCACCTCCCCATCGTGAAGCTCAGGGAGGCGTCTCGCCTCGGTAATGGTCAGCTCGGCCCTCTGGTTCAGGAACTGTTCGGCCTCAGCGGCGATCTGGCCGACAAGAATGTGAAGCGTGAAGAGTGAAGCGTGAGGAGTGAAAACAGCCCGTGACTAAGGTTCGCCTGGGAAGCCGAGGCAGCGCTTTGGCTCTCCGCCAAGCCGAACTGGTGACTCAGGCCCTGACTGCGCACTGGGCGGACCTCACGGTGGAGCTGATCATCATCAAGACCTCGGGTGACCGCTTTGCCCAGGCGGACCTCAGGCAAATCGGCGGGAAGGGGCTCTTTGTGAAGGAGATCGAGGAGGCCCTTCTAGCCGGGACGATTGACCTGGCCGTGCACAGTCTCAAGGACCTCCCAGCAGAGATTCCACGGGGCCTCGCCCTGGCGGCATTCACCGAGCGCGAGGACCCGAGAGACGTGCTCATCTCTCGAGAACCGGGCGGTCTCGCGACCCTTCGGCTCGGGGCTCACGTGGGAACGTCGAGCCTTCGGAGGGCCGTCCAGCTTCTCAACCGGCGTTCCGACCTGAGAGTGGAGCCGCTTCGGGGCAACTTGGACACCCGTCTCAGAAAGCTTCATGACAGCCCCCTCGACGCCATTGTCGTGGCCGCCGCAGGGCTCCGCCGCTTGGACGTTGACCCTCCGCACGCAAGCGTGCTTTCCCCCGAGATCATGCTTCCGGCCGTCGGCCAAGGGATCCTGGCCCTTGAGACTCGCGGCGACAATGAGACATTGGCCCATCGTCTCGAGAGGCTCGATCACCCCACGAGCCGGGTCGCGGCCGTGGCCGAGCGG
>JACOUJ010000369.1 GCA_016177865.1 Candidatus Rokuibacteriota bacterium | reverse complement strand
CACGAGGTGGAGGTCTTTGCCGCGATCGATGGCCAGCTCCTGACCCGGCTCAACTACACCTCCCACATCCCCTCGAACGGAGTGGAAGAGCCCAAGTCGGGGGAGAGCTACGGGATCGGGATCCAGGCCGTCTTCAAGACCGCCGACGGGCTCAAGATCGGGTTCGGGAGCGAGCCGAGCGACCTGTCCCTGGAAGGGGTCGAGCGGGCGCTCCAGAAAGCGCGGCAAGGCGCCGTGCACGACCCGGAGTTTGTCTCTCTTCCCAAGCCCACGGGAGAACGACGAGCCCTCTGGAACTACCACGACCCCAAACTCCTCGAGATCCGCGATGAAGATCTCGTGGACGTGGGGTGGCGGGTCGTCTCGGGCGCGCTCCGCACCTTCATCAATTCCTCCCGCCTCGCGGACCTGGCCGGCAGCGAGGAGGGAATCAGAAAACTCGGTTTGATCCTGGGAGGGGACGTGACCATCCTCCAGGAGCGCATCGCCGTCGCCTCGACCCATCTCCCCGAGGTCCAGACCGACGAGTCCACCTTGATCATGTCCTTCGTCACCGCGATGGTGGAGGCCAAAGAGTCCAAGGGATCGGGCTATGCCGTGGGGACGCGCCTTGACGACTTCACCGACGAGGCGGGCGTGGAGGCGGCCCAGAATGCGATCAACGCGATCGATGGTCAGCGGGTCCGCTCGGGGGAATACACGGTCATCTTCGGGCGGCAGCCGGTCACGGATCTCCTCAACAATCTCGTCATCCCCTCCTGCATGGCCGGGGCCTTCTACTCCGACTCCACTCCCTTCATCGGCAAGCTCGGCCAATTCGTCGCCTCCCCTACCCTCTCCCTCTATGACCAGGGGGCGGCCCCAGGATACATGGGCTCGAAGGGAATCACCTGTGAGGGGCTGCCGACCGGAAGGACGGATCTGATCAAGAATGGACTGCTGGTGGGCTTGCTCTCGAACTGGTACGAGACCCAGCGCTTGCTGCGTGACCCGCAGGCGAGGTCTAAGCTCGGCGTCGATCCGGGAGAGGCGGCCCGCGCCCTCACGCCGAGGAACGGCTTCCGCTTCAGCGCCGGCGGAGGTCGCCACTTCAGCAGTCAGCCCGGGGTTTCCGCCACCAATGTGATCCTGGAGGGAAACGATCCCGTGGACCTGGACCAACTGATTCGTCAGGTGAAGAATGGCCTCTACATCGGCCGGATCTGGTATACCTACCCGATCAACGGCCTCAGGGCCGGCGACTTTACATGCACCGTGGTGGGCGATTCTTACATTATCAAGGACGGCCAGATTGTCGCGCCGCTCAAGCCCAATACGATCAGAATCAACGACAGTATTTTGAGACTCCTCAAAAACATTGTTGGGGTCACCAAGGAAGCGAAGGGAACTTTGGTCTGGGCTGCGGACGAGGTCGTCTATGCCCCCGAGGTCGCCATCCAGAACGTGAGGGTTGACGAGATCGCCCAGTTCATGGACAATCTGGGCTAGATGCCCGTCTCCACTGATCTCGCCCATCTCGAGGCGTTGGCGCGCGAGCTTCGCGTCAAGATCATCGAGATGTTGGTTCATGCGAAGTCCGGCCACCCTGGCGGGTCCCTCTCCGCGATTGACATGCTGGTCGCCCTCTACTTCGGCGGTATCCTGCGCCACGACCCCGCGCAGCCCTATTGGCAAGACCGGGACCGATTTGTCCTTTCAAAAGGTCACTGTGTGCCGGCCCTCTACGCCGTGCTGGCCAAAGCGGGCTACTTCCCTGAATCAGAACTCTTGACGCTCCGCAAACTCGGGAGCCGCCTCCAGGGCCATCCCTACTTCCACCAGCCGCCGGATGCCGAGATCGTCCCCGGCCTCGAGGGCTCCACTGGCTCCCTCGGCCAGGGGCTTTCGATCGCGGTGGGATTCGCCCTCGGGGCCAAGCTTGCGTCGAGGGATTCCCGGGTCTACTGCATGGTGGGGGACGGCGAGTGCCAGACCGGCCAGCTCTGGGAGGCCGCCATGGTGGCCCCGAAAATCAGGCGGCCACACTATGTCCTGGACAACCTCACGGTCCTGGTCGATCGAAACCGGATCCAGAACGACGACTTCGTTGAGAACACCCTGCCACTCGACCCTCTCCTCGACAAGTGGGCGAGCTTCGGCTGGGCCGCGCGGGAGATCAAGGACGGGCACGATATCGGCCAGATCCTGGAGGGGCTCGATTGGGCTCGAAGCGTCACGGGGCAGCCGGCCGTCCTCGTGGCCCACACGATCAAGGGCAAGGGGGTTTCGTTCATGGAGAATAATCCCAAGTGGCACGGGGTGGCCCCCGCCCCCGCGGAGGGACTCCAGGCCATCCGAGAGATCCTCGGCGTGGCCGACGCGAAGTGGGCGGACTATTTGGGCGCCCATCCGGAGATCGCCGCCATCGTGAACCGCATCGCGGCGCTGGAGAAAAAATAGGGGACAATTTATGGCAGAGAAAGCCACCCGTGAGGCATTTGGCGAAGCACTCCTGGCGCTCGGCTCATCTCACCCGAGGGTTGTCGTCATCAACGCGGACCTCGGCAAATCCACCATGACGATCCCCTTCGTCCAAAAATATCCCGAGCGTTCCTTCAACGTCGGGGTCGCCGAGGCCAAT
>JACOUJ010000362.1 GCA_016177865.1 Candidatus Rokuibacteriota bacterium | reverse complement strand
CCGACCGGCTACGTCGCCGCCCTCCAGCTCGACCCCATTGAGAAGAAGCCGTTCTTCCACGCCTACCCCGGCGCCCGCGCGCTCTCCTTCGGCATGCTCGGCTGCGATTATCACTGCTCGTATTGCCAGAACTTTGTGACGTCGCAAGCCCTCCGCGATCCGATCGCGGGCGTGTCACCGCAAGAGATCACCCCGAAGCAGATCGTCAACCTGGCCCTGCACAACCGAGCCCGCGTTCTCACCTCGACCTACAATGAGCCACTGATCACCAGCGAGTGGGCCGTCGAGGTCTTCAGGGAGGGGAAGGCGCAAGGGCTCGTGTGCTCCTATGTCTCGAACGGTAACGCCACGCCCGAAGTCCTCCAGTACATCCGCCCATGGGTGGACCTCTACAAGGTCGATCTGAAGGGGTTCAACGACAAGCAGTACCGGAAGCTCGGCGGGCTCCTCCAGACCGTTCTGGATTCGATTCGCCTCATTCGTGAAGAGGACTTCTGGCTCGAGATCGTGACCCTCGTGATTCCAGGGTTCAACGACTCCAACGAAGAGCTGCAGGAGATCGCCAGGTTCTTGGTCTCGGTCTCGCCGGACATTCCCTGGCACGTCACCGCGTTTCATCAGGACTACAAGATGACTGACCGAGAGAACACCACGGTGAGGACCCTGCTGCGGGCCGCTGAGATCGGACGGATCGAGGGTCTCCACTTCGTCTATGCGGGGAACCTCCCGGGGCACGTCGGTCCGTTCGAGAATACCTACTGCCCATCCTGCAAGCGCCTTCTCATCGAGCGGGTGGGGTATACTATCCTGCAGGATCTCCTCACCCCGAGCCGGGGGATCTGCCCGTCCTGTTCAGCCAGGATCCCAGGTGTCTGGGGTTAGCCCTCCTCAAGCCGGCATAATCGGGATCCGTCGTCTGTCCTTCCATGGTTCGGGCGGATCACTCTTCGGGATTCACATCGTCAACGTCTTCCTGACCATCGTCACACTGGGCGTCTACTACTTCTGGGGCAAGGTCAAGGTCCGGAGATACCTCTTGCATGAGACCGAGTTTGAGGGTGATCGGTTCGCCTACCACGGGACGGGCAAGGAGTTGCTGATCGGGTTTCTGAAGGCGGTCCTGGTCTTCGGCATCCCCCTCATGCTGTTGAATAGCGCGCCGCAATTGCTCGGCTGGAGGCCGGAGTTCCAATTCCTGGCGATCGTCCTCATCTACGCCATCACCGTCGTCTTCATCCCCGTCGCCGTTGTGGGCACGCGTCGCTACCGGCTGAGTCGGACCTCGTGGCGCGGCATCCGATTCTCGTTTCGGGGCCGGGTGGTGGAATTTATCAGGCTCTTTGTCCTGGGCGTGCTTCTCACCACAATCACGCTTGGCCTCTACTACCCCATCTTCGCCACGCGACGATACGGGTTCCTGACCTCCCACTCCTACTTTGGAACGCAGAAGGCCGACTTCAACGGGCGCGGGCGGGATCTCTTCTGGAGCTATCTCCTGGCCCTCCTGTTGACGCTGCCGACCTTGGGTCTCTGCTGGTTCTGGTTTACGGCGAAAAAGCGGCGCTATTTCTGGAACCACAGCTTCTTTGCCTCTGCCCGGTTTCAATCAACGATGACGGGATCCCTTTTCTTTCTTCTCAAACTGTCGAATCTCCTCCTGCTGGTTGTGACCCTCGGTCTGGCCTGGCCATGGGTGGTCGTCCGGAATATCCGGTTTGACTTTCAGTACCTGGCCCTGAGGGGACCGCTGGATCTGGCAGGTATCCAGCAGGACGCCCAGGCCGCTTCCGCCACGGGGGAAGCGCTTTCGGGCTTTCTCGACACCGGCTTCGACCTCGGCTGAGTTACGCGCTCCCCGATCGAAATGCCCAGCGAGTGGGAAGGATACTACCTGGACGGGCGGACCGCCTCGCGCCAACGGGCAGTGATCCGTTTGATGCGAAGCGGGCTCCAGGTGACCACCGAGGGCGGTGTGACCCTCTGGTGGCCCTATGCCGAGATCCGCCAGACCCAGGGCTTTTACGCGGGAGAACAGGTGCGCCTTGAACGGGGCGGCGAGATTTCAGAGGCGCTGGTGGTTTCGGACCAGGCGTTTCTCACGGACCTTCACCGAACCGCCTCCGAGGGGAGAACGCGCTTTCATGATCCCGCCCGTCGCAGGCTTCGGCTCCAACTGACCTTCCTGGCGGCGGCCGCCGTGATCGCGATCACCGGCGCCTTCTATCTCTGGGGCATCCCCGCGTTGGCGGCGCTTCTCGCGCCCCGCGTCCCCGTGGCGTGGGAGGAGCGTCTCGGGGAAGCGGTCATCGGCCAAGTGGCCCCGCCGGCGAGACGATGCGACCCGCTCCGGGCTCGGGTGCTCGACGATATCGTCCAAAGGCTGACCGCCCCGCTGGGCCCGCTGCCCTATACATTCCGGGTGCTCGTCGTCAACGATGCGATCATCAATGCCTTCGCGGCGCCGGGGGGATACGTGGTCGTCTTCCGGGGGCTCCTCGAGCACACCGGATCTTCGGAGGAACTGGCCGGCGTTCTCGCGCACGAAATGCAGCACATCCTTCGTCGCCACGCGACCCGGGCGCTCCTTGAGCACGCCTCGACCGGGCTTCTCCTGGCCGCGCTCTCCGGTGATCCGAGCGGCGCCATTCCGTACGGGCTGGAAGGCGCGCGTCTCCTCGGGGCCCTCCATTACAGTCGCGGCCATGAAGAGGAGGCGGATCGAGAGGGGATGCGGATGATGATCGCGGCCGGCATCGATCCCCAAGGCATGGTCAAATTTTTCGAGTCGGTTCTGAAAGACCGCGACCTGCCGGACTTCCTGAAATACCTCTCGGCCCACCCCACGACCGCGGATCGGATCGAGAAGCTCAAAGCCCTCGCCCGAGCCTCGGCCCCCGCCTCCGCGAGACTCCTCCCCGACTACGACTGGCGCGACATCAAGAAGATCTGCCCGCCCCCGCCCCGCTGATCGTCATGCCGAACACGACACCGGTTCTCATCCTGCCAGGCTACGGGGACTCGGGTCCGGAGCACTGGCAGAGCCTGTGGGAAGTCTCCGATCCTGCATTCCGCCGGGTCGTCCAACGCGATTGGGAGCATCCCACACTCGCGGAATGGCTTGAGACGTTGCATCGGCATATCGCGGGGTGCGAAGCGCCTCCGGTCCTGGTGGCTCACAGTCTCGCGTGCTCGCTGGTCGCCCACTGGGTCAGCCGCTTCGGGCGTGCAGTCAAAGGTGCCTTGTTGGTATCTCCCGCCGACGTGGACTCACCCGCCCACACTCCTGACGGGGTGCGGAGCTTTAGCCCGATTCCCCTCGTTCGATTCCCTTTTGCGAGCATCGTGGTCGCGAGCACCGACGACCCTTACGTCGCACTCGACCGTGCGGAGTTCTTTGCACGGAGCTGGGGCAGCCGCTTCGTGACGATCCGTCAAGGCGGGCACCTCAACGCCAGTTCGGGCTTGGGGGAGTGGCCGCAGGGGAGAAAGTTGCTGAACGAGTTACTGGGCGCGGCCTAACCCTGTCCCTCCACCTACGCCGTTCGACGGCGGCTCCCCCCCTAATCTGTTGCCCCGCCAGCCGAATCCGTCACTCCCCTCCGGCACGGGAAAAACGGGGGCCCCGGAGGCTCGCCACCCGGATGAGAGCCGCGTCCTACCCCCAGTCAGACAAAGAATAACACCTTAAAAATCAATGAGTTATATGGAAGACTTCCCTTCAAGCCCGAAGATAAGAGCCAAGGCACAATTCTTGCGTTACCCCCCTAAGAAAGGCCGAGTGGGAAGTAGTTCCCGAGGCCGAACGCCAAGAAGGGGTCCGGAGGGCATGGAAGAGCTAGCTGGGAAGCGGGTCTTGATTACGGGTGGAGCGGGCTTCATCGGGTCACACCTCTCGGAGCATCTGGTCCGGGAGGG
>JACOUJ010000361.1 GCA_016177865.1 Candidatus Rokuibacteriota bacterium | reverse complement strand
GTCGCCTCTCACGAGGAGATGCTCGAGAAGCGGGTGAGGCTGGCTCGCCTCAATGCCATGAAGCGCCGCGCTACCATCAAAGAAGGCTACCGGTGAGGAGAAAATGACGCGGGACTATACTGACGCTGAGGTCATGATCACCCTCTGCGCCCGTCTGCTCGAAGACCAGAAGATCGCCTTCATCGGCTTCGGGATGCCTCAGGTCGTCGCCATGCTCGCCCAGCGCCTCCACGCCCCACAGCTCGTTCAGGTCTTCGAGTTCGGAGCCATCGGCCCCACACCGCTCACCCCGTTTGTCAGAAACACCATGGGCGGCTCGGCCAACTGCTATCGCTCCCTGGCCTGGACCAATATGAACACCATCTTCGCCCAGGCCCAGCTCGGCCTCGTGGATTACGGCGTCCTCGGGGCGACCCAGGTGGATCTCTACGGGAACGTGAACTCCACCATGTTGGGCGAGGACTACGCTCGGCCCAAGCGGCGCTTTCCGGGCTCGGGTGGGGCGAATGAGGTGACCTCTTACTGCTGGAAGACGATCATCGTGATGATGCATGAGGCGCGTCGCTTCGTCCCGCGCGTTGACTTCATCACCTCCCCGGGCTACCTGGATGGCACGCCCGGGGCGCGGGAACGCGCCGGGCTGCCTGCGGGCACGGGGCCGTGGCGGGTGGTGACCTCGAAGGCGCTCTTCGGCTTTGACGACGCGACGAAGAAGCTCACGCTCACGGGAGTGCTCGAGGGATTGACTCCGGAAGCCGTCCTCGAAGGCATGGAGATGAAGCCCTTGATTGCCGAGCGTGTCGAACTGCTGGCGCCTCCAACCTCGGAGGAACTCCGCATCCTCCGGGAAGAGATCGACCCGGCCCGGACCATCACCGGGAGAGGCGCGAAGTGACGGGGCCGATTCTCCGCGTGGAAGGGGTCGAGATGGCCTTCGGCGGCGTCCAGGCGCTCCGAGGCGTCAGCCTTGAAGTCCACGTGGGGGAGATCTTCTCGATCATCTGCCCGAACGGGGCGGGGAAGACCGTGCTCCTGAACTGCGTCAACGGCCTCTACCACCCGCAGAAAGGGCGCATCGTCTTCCAAGGGCAAGAGATCGGTCATCTCCGACCGCATCGCCGCGCCGCGCTTGGCATTTCCCGAACCTTTCAGAAGATCGAACTCTTCTCCGGAATGACGGTCCTCGACAATATCCGGCTCGGCCGTCACCTCCATATGAGGAGCGGGCTGCTCACCGCGGCCCTCTACGTCGGGCCGACAGCCCGGGAGGAGATCGAACACCGGGCCTTCATCGAGCAGGAGATCATCGACCTTCTCGAAATCCAGCACATCCGGGACAAGGTCGTTGGAATGCTCCCCTACGGGCTCCAGAAGCGTGTGGAGCTGGCCCGGGCCCTGGCCCTCGGTCCCAAACTCCTCCTCCTCGACGAGCCGATGGCGGGTCTGAACCTGGAGGAGACGGAGGATATGGCCCGCTTTATCCTGGACATTAGTGAAGAAGAACGGTGGAAGGTTACCTGTATCCTCGTAGAACATGATATGGGTGTCGTGATGGATATTTCGCATCGGGTGGCCGTCCTCAACTTCGGCGAGAAGATCGCCGAGGGATCCCCCCAGGAGATCCAAGGAAACTCCGAAGTCGTGAAGGCCTACCTCGGGGAGGCGGAGGGACTCTATGTCACGCGTGGCTGAGCTGGCTGTGGAGCTTCGCGTCACCGCGGACCTCACGATCCCAAAGCTCTTGCTTAAGACCGCCGAGCGGTACGGGGACCGAAAGGTCGCCATGCGCGAGAAGGAGTTCGGGGTCTGGCGAGCGATTACCTGGCGTGAGTATGCGGAGCATGTCCGGCACCTGGCACTGGGGCTCGAGGCCCTCGGCCTCGAGCGGGGGGACAAGGTGGCGTTCATCGGCCACAATCGTCCCGAGGGCCTCTGGGCTGAGATGGCGACTCTGGCAGCGGGCGGGGTGGCCGCCTGGCTCTTTCAGGATTGCCTGATCGATGAGGTCCAGTACATCGTGGACCACTCGGACGCCAAGTTTTTGATCGCGGAGGGGCAGGAGGAGGTGGACAAGGCCCTGGCCGTGAGAGACCGCTGCCCCAAGCTTCTCCATATCGTCTGGGACGATCCCAAGGGGATGCGCGGTTATGATGACCCGATGCTCCTCCATCTCCCCGAAGTCGAGGCCCGGGGCAGGGATGTGGCCCAGCGCGAGCCCGGTCGCTTTGACTCAATGGTGGCCGGAGGTCAGGGCGAGGATATCGCCCTTCTCTTCTACACTTCAGGGACCACCGGGTTCCCCAAAGGAGCGATGCTGACCCACGCGAACATGCTGGCCATGGGGCAGAACCTCATGCGCGTGGACCCGTGTCAGGAGAGCGACGACTTCGTTTCTTTCCTTCCCTTCGCCTGGATCGGGGAGCAGATGATGTCCCTCTCGTGCGGCCTCATGACCGGCTTTACCATCAACTTTCCTGAGGAGCCCGAGACCGTGATGCACGATCTCCGGGAGATCGCCCCTCAGGTCATCTTCTCCTCGGCCCGTCTCTACGAGCAGATGGTCCGTACCGTCCAGGTCCGCTACCTGGACAGCACGCCGCTCAAGCGAAAGACCTATGAGGCAGCGATGAAGATCGGGATGCGCCTTGCCGACCTGAGGTTCGCCAAAACACCGGCGTCGCTCTATCTTCGTGGCCTGGGCCGGCTGGCTGACTGGGCGGTCTTCCGCAAGCTCCGGGACCATTTGGGTCTCAGCCGATTGAGGAACGCTTACACCGGGGGCGCGGCTATGGGACCGGATCACTTCCGGTTCTTCCACGCCATTGGCGTGAACCTCAAGCAGATCTACGGTCAGACCGAGATCGCCGGGATCTCGGTCGTTCATCGGACCGACGACGTCAAGGTGGACACGGTCGGGAAGCCCATCCCCGAGACGGAGGTCCGAATCAGTCCCGAGGGGGAGATCGTCTCTAGGAGTCCCTCGGTCTTCAAAGGCTACTACAAGCAGCCCGAGGAGACGGCTCGCGCCCTTCGCGACGGCTGGCTTCACTCCGGGGACACAGGCTTCATTGATGACGACGGGCATCTCGTCTTCTTCGACCGGACCAAGGACATCATGGTCCTGGGAGATGACAGCCGCTTCTCTCCGATGTACCTGGAAAGCCGCCTCCGCTTCAGCCCCTTTATCAAGGACGCCCTCGTGGTGGGGGATCAGCGCCCGTTTGTCACAGCCATCATCTGCATTGACGCGACCGTGGTGGGAAAATGGGCGGAGGAGCGCGCCATCGCCTACACGAGCTACCAGGAACTCTGCCAGAAGCTCGAGGTCTACCACCTCGTCGAGGACGCGGTGCGCCAGGCGAACCGGGGGCTCCCCAAGACGGCGCGCATTCGGCGAGTCTTGAACCTCTTCAAGGAGTTTGACGCGGATGACGATGAACTGACCCGGACCCGAAAGCTCCGCCGGGCCTTCGTGGAGGACCGCTATCGGCAAATCGTCGACGCCCTCTACCAGGAGACCGACTCGGTTCACGTGGACACGGCCATCACGTACGAAGACGGGCGGGTGGCGAAGATCAAAACCGACCTGCGCATCGCCGAGGTCGCTACGGATTAATGATGCCGTTGGGGACCCAGCTGCCCGCCTCCCTTCAGTGGCTGCGCCTAGTTCGCCGTAGCTGGCTCGGGCGTGGCTCCGCGCGACCCCCCATCCCCCTGAGGGGGTTATGTGTTGATCC
>JACOUJ010000360.1 GCA_016177865.1 Candidatus Rokuibacteriota bacterium | reverse complement strand
GTTCGGCGATCGCGGGGTCGCGGCGGGCGGGGCCCAGGTTAGCGGGGAACTGGACGCCCAGGACCCCCGGGGGGCTGCTCGCCAACTTCGGGATCGGCAGATCCGCGTGATCACCGTTGCCCCCAAGCGAGAGTCGGCCTTGAAGGTTGGCTTCCGATTGGGTGGGGGCGTCAAGGGGAAGCACGTGACCGTTTTTAGCCGCCAGTTCTCCACCATGATCTCCGCAGGGCTCCCCCTGGTCCAGTGCCTCGAAGCCCTGGCGACTCAGGCAGAGTCCAAGCACTTCGGGGAAATTATCACGAAGATTGCCGATGATGTGAAGGGGGGGACCACGCTTTCAGACGCCATGCGGAAGCACCCCAAGGTCTTTAACGAGCTCTACGTGAATCTGGTGAAGGTCGGAGAGACCGGCGGCGTGCTCGACACAGTCTTGAACCGTCTGAGTAGCTACCTCGAGAAGGCCATGGCCCTGAGGCGCAAGGTTCGGATGGCGATGATGTACCCGGCGACCGTCATGATCGTGGCGGTAGTGGTCGTCATATTCATCTTAACCTTCGTGATCCCCGTCTTCGCCGGAGTGTATAAGAAGATGGGAGCGGAGCTCCCGCTCCCGACCCAGATTGTGATGCTGCTGAGTGACCTGATCCTGGGGTGGTGGTATCTCGTTCTCGCCGCGATGATCGGCGTCGTCTTCCTCTTCCGGGCTTACTACAAGACCGAGTCTGGGAAGTTACAGGTGCATAGGCTCCTGCTTCGTCTACCGGTTCTTGGCCCTCTCGTCCGGAAGATTGCCGTCGCCCGTTTTACCCGGACCCTGGGCGTCCTTCTTGGTTCCGGCGTCCCGATTCTCGATGGTCTCGCCATTACGGCTAAAACGGCGGGGAACAAGGTGGTGGAGAACGCCGTCTTGGCGGCCCGGACGAGCATCACCGCAGGGCAGACAGTGGCAGCCCCCTTAAAGGAGAGCGGGGTGTTTCCCGCCATGGTCATCCAGATGGTCTCGGTAGGTGAGCAGACGGGAGCCATGGAGAGCATGTTGAGCAAGGTGGCGGATTACTACGAGGAAGAGGTGGACACGGCGGTGGCAGGCTTGACATCGCTCCTCGAGCCGGTGCTGATCGTTTTCCTCGGGGTGGTGGTCGGAGGAATCGTGATCTCCATGTATCTCCCGATCTTCAAGCTGATCACGGTTATCAAATAAAAAAGGGCCAGTGGCCGCCCAGGTAGTGATGTCCTCGGGGGAGGGGTCCGCGGTCGCCCGGCTCCTCTCAGGCCGAGTGGTCGTGGCGACCGTGGTCCTTGTGTCTGTGGGGGGGGCAGCGGTCTTCCGAGGCATTCCCTTTCCCCTCCTGCCCTTCTCTGTCGTCATCACGGGCGCCTACGGATTTTCCCTCGCCTCCCTCCTGGTCTTTCGCCGACTCCGAGGTTCGGTTCGCTTCGCTGTTGCCCAGATCGCTGGGGATCTCCTGCTCGAAACCCTCCTCATCTACGTAACTGGCGGGGCCTCCAGCGTCTTCACCTTCCTCTACCTCCTCTCCATCATGGCCGCGAGCAGGGTGTTAGCTCCATGGCGGAGCGTCCCTACCGCCGCCGCCGCAGTGCTGTTGCACGGAACCCTTCTCACGCTCTTACTCTACGACGTAGTCCCCCCGGCAACGCGGGATCCAGTCAAGCAGGATGCGCTCTTGCAGGCCAGCGTCAGCCTTCTCATGATACTGGGGAATATTTGCGCCTCTTTCCTCGTGGCGTACGTTTCGGCCAAATTCGCAGAGCGCCTCCAACACGTGGGGCAACTCGCCGCTCGGTCCGAGGCGGATCTGGCCGATCTGAGAGTGCTTCACGAGGACATTGTTCAGAGCGTTCCCAGCGGGCTCATCACCCTGAACCGGACCGGCAAGGTCCTCACGGCAAATCGGATGGCGGGGACGATCGCGGGACTCGCCCCGGAGACCTTGGTGGGCCGCTCCTGGCAGGATCTCTTGATCGGGATCGAGCCATTTGGCCGGGTCTTGGCCGATCTTGAGGGAGGGGCCCGATCCCGACGCATCGAGGCCCGCCTTCTACGCCCTGGCGGAGCCGCGGTTCCGTTGGGGCTGACCGTGGCGCTCCTGTCTCAAGGAGAGGTCTCCGTGGGGGTGGTCTGCAGTTTTCAGGACCTGACCGAAATCAAACGAATGGAGGAACAGGTTCGCCGGGGCGACCGCCTTGCGGCGGCGGGGGCGTTGGCCGCCGGCCTTGCGCACGAGCTCCGCAATCCGCTCCTGTCCGTGATCGGCTCCATCGAGGTGCTGCAGCGAAGTCTGAATCCTCAAGGGACCGATCGGGAGCTTATGGAGATCGTCCTGAAGGAATCGGATCGCCTCAACAGTATTCTGACCGAGTTCTTGGAGTATTCACGGGTCCAGCCGGTTCGGCGAGAACTGTGCGACGTGGGGGAGATCCTGAGAGAGATGGTCCGCCTCCTTTCGTACGACAGGCGGGTCTCACCGGATACAAAGATCGTGAGCGACGTCGAGCTTGAGACCCTGAGTGTGCCACTGGACCCCAAGCAGATCCGTCAGGCCCTCTGGAACCTATGTACCAATGCTGTCGACGCCATGCCCTGTGGGGGCGAGCTCGCCCTTCGGGCACGGGTCCGCCCGAGCGGCGTGATCGGGGAGGGAGGGCTCCTCGACCCGTGTCTGGAGATCCGGGTCGCGGACACGGGGAAGGGAATTCCCTCGGGCCAGATCCCTCACATCTTTGAGCCGTTTTACTCCACCAAGCCGCAGG
>JACOUJ010000359.1 GCA_016177865.1 Candidatus Rokuibacteriota bacterium | reverse complement strand
TCGGCGAGCGGTCCCGGTCCTCGAAATGGTCGCAGGCGCGCTGCTGGTGGCGGTGGGCATTCTGGTCATGACCAATTACTTGGCGATTTTGAACGCCTACGCCATCAGCCTGACTCCAGAGTGGCTTTTCAAGCGCCTCTAGCAGGCTGATGCAAAAACCCCCTCTGGGACTCCCCCCTCCTGACGACACCCAGACAGCAAGTGCGAGGTCGAGCGGACGCGCGTGTTGAGAAACCCAGGTGGGGGAGGTTCCAGGAGGGGGAGTGGGTGGGACTCACCCCCTGACAAACAAGTGAAAGCGTCGTGCGGGAGACCTAGAACACCCGTATTGATCAACCCAGGTGGGGGGGGCCAGGGGGAGGAGTGGATGGGACTCCCCCCCTGACAAACAGATGAAACGGGTTCGGGTCACGGTTCCTGCGAGCAGCGCAAACCTCGGTCCAGGTTTTGACGTCCTCGGTCTGGCCCTCACTCTGGAGAATGTGTTTGAGCTTGAGGAGGTCGAAGGGTTTTCGGTGGACGTGGCAGGGGAGGGCGCGCTCACCCTCCCTCGAGGCAAGGAGAACGTCGTCGTGCGCGGGGCCGCGGCTGTCTACGCGGCCCTTGGTCGGCAGCTCACGGGCCTTCGGGTCAGGCAGACGAACGCCATTCCGCCGGGACGCGGGCTCGGGTCCAGTGCCACCGCGTGGCTTGGGGGGATGCTTGGGGCCAACGCGCTCTGCAAGGGGGCCCTCCCCCTCGAGGCTATTCTCGAGATGGCCGTGAGAGAGGAGGGGCACCCGGATAATCTGGCGGCTGCGCTCTACGGCGGATTGACAATTGCTTGTTTAGACGATGGGCACGTGAGGGTCCTCAAGCTTCCGTTGGCCTCCAACTTGCGCTTTCCGGTTCTGATCCCGGACTTGGAGGCCAAGACCGTCACGGCCCGTGCCGTGCTCCCCTCCCATCTTTCTCGGGAGGATGGGGTTTTCAACCTCGCGCGCGCTTGTATTCTCGTGGGTGCCCTGACCCTCGGTCGCCCCGACCTGCTTCGGTCGGCCATGGCGGACCGCTGGCACCAACCGTACCGGCTCGCCCTTTTCCCGTGGCTTGCGGCCGTCTTTCAGGCGGCTCAGGAAGCGGGAGCTCTCGGCTGGGCCCTCTCCGGCGCCGGCCCATCGGTGCTTGCGATTACCGGGGAAGACGCTGAGAAGGTGGGTGCGGCCATGCTCGGTGCCCTGGAGCGCTCAGGGATCACGGGCCGGGCGCGAGTTCTCGGGGCGGCCGAGCTTGGGAGCCGTGTAGAAATTTTGAGTTGACGGGCCGAAATCCATTTGCTATGGTGCTTGCACTTTTGAACGGTTCCTGATGATCTGAGATTTCAGGAGTTCCCACGCGCGAAAGGATTCGCTTCTTCCCCAAGGGTCTTGTTACGACTGAGCGGATTTGCCATCCCGATTCTCCAATTCATGGTCTGAGATCATCCTCACTCAAAGGAGGTGAGAGCGGGTAGGGTGTGAAGCGCGATGAGTATCCCTGAACTTCTTGTCTGAAGGAGAACAACGGGTATGGACGCTCAGGACAAGGTGCTGCTGTGCAAGGAGTGTGGGAAGGAGTTCCTCTTTTCAGCCGGCGAGCAGGCTTTTTACGCCGAGAAGGGGTTCCAGCATGAACCGACCCGCTGCCGTAACTGTCGCGCGGCCCGCAAGGGGCGGAGCGCCGAAGTGATGAGCTTCGCCTCCAACCGGAGTCTCTATGCCGCTACTTGTTCAGAGTGCGGCAAGGAGACGCAGGTTCCATTCCGGCCCACTCCCGGCAAGCCCGTCTTCTGCCGGGATTGTTTCCAGAAGCGCGGGACGAAAGCCCCGTCCCGCCGGAGCCCAGCCTATCTCGAACCGTAACTGACCGGCAAGCTCTCCGCCCCTGGCGCGCTCTCGGTCGGAAGCACCTTCCTTCCGCGTGCCGAGGCCGTTCCTGATGCCAGGTAAGTGCGTCGATGGACCGCCCCAAGAGGATCGGTGCCTCGGGCGCGGATCAGTCTCGGATTCCCTCCCAAATGATCAGGATCAGCCCGAGGAGAGCCACGAAGATGCCGAGGGCAATGCCGCCCGCGAGAGCGGGGCTGAGGACCTTGCCCGAAAAGAACATGACTCCAAGGCCCAGGGCGAGGGCGCCGAAGCCGACTTTCATCCCGCGAGTGAAGACCCTGTCGTCTCGCTCGTTCACGCGTCCACCTGAACGAGAAATCTACCACGAAATTCGTGATCATGACAACGTGGACGCGCATTCCGGGATGGGAAAAGGACTTGACTGTTCGTGTGGGCGGAGGGTACCATCTGAACCGGGCGTAAATTGCGATGATCAAGAGCGACCGCTGGATCAAACAGATGGCGCTGGAGAAGGGGATGATCACCCCGTTCGCGGAGCGGCAGGTCCGGACTGGCACCATCTCCTACGGGGTCTCGTCATACGGCTATGACGTCCGCATCGCCGATGAGTTCAAGATCTTTACGAACATCAATACGACCATCGTGGACCCCAAGGCCTTCGATCCGCGTTCGTTCGTGGATTTCAAGGGGGAGATCTGTGTTATCCCGCCGAATTCCTTCGCGCTGGGGCGCTCGGTAGAGTATTTTAAGATTCCAAGGAATGTGATGACCATCACGGTGGGGAAATCGACGTATGCGCGATGCGGGATCATCACCAATGTGACACCCTTCGAGCCCGAGTGGGA
>JACOUJ010000358.1 GCA_016177865.1 Candidatus Rokuibacteriota bacterium | reverse complement strand
GAAGTCGCTAGTGTCGAGCGGCGGCCAGAGCTTTTGAATAACCTGCCCGCCCGCTTCCTCGAAGGTTTTCTGGAATCCTCCGACCACTTCCCAGCCGAAGGAGTAGTCCATGGCGATGGTGACGACCTTCTTATATCCAAGGGTCTTCGCGACATACTCACCGAACGGATGGGAGGGCTGGCTCGAGGTCCAGCCGGTCCGCACCACCCATTTGGTCGGCTTGCGTTGCGTGAGGTCGTCCGCCGCCATCACCGGGTAGAGCATCGGCACTTGGTACTGATCAACCTTCGGCGCGAGCGCGTAGCCCACGTGGGCGAAGAGGCCCCCGGCCAGGACGTGCACCTTATCACTCTCGACGAGCTTTCTCAGCTTGGTCAGCGCGATCGCAGGCTGGCCCTGGGTGTCCTCGACGATCACCTCGACCTTCCGCCCGGCGATCTGGTTTTCGTTCTCCTCTAGCCACATCATGAACCCGTTCACCATGTCCTTGCCGACCTGGGCGGCCCCGCCCGTCAGCGGAGCCATGTAGCCGATCTTGATCGGCCCCTTCTGCGCCCAGACCGGTCCCGGTCCCGCCATCCCGATCAGGACCGCGATTGCCAGGATGAAGACGCTCAGTTTTTTGCTCATGCCTTGGCCCTCCTTTTTATTACGAGAGGTGAGCCCCACTGCTCCCCCTTGTTTCACTCGGAGGGGGGCATGCCCCCCTTCCGAACCTCCCCCGAGGGTTGCGCCAGCAAAGCCGGCGCCCGAAAGAGCTGGTGCTCCCCCATGGGTTTATTGAAACGCGAGCTCTTTCTCCTCCCCGTCACTCCTCCGCTTTGATCTCACGTCTCGGCGCGCAGTGGCGCCGGGCTGGCCCGCTGCGTCCATTGCCTCAGGGCACCGACGATCCCCTCCGGGGCATAGACAATCGTGCCGATGTAGACCGCGCCGAGGATCAAGAGCCAGCGGTGCGTGTAAACAGACACGAGGTTCTTGAGCAGGACGATGATGGAGGCCCCCAGCGCCGGACCGAACAGCGTCCCTCGGCCGCCGAGCGCGACCATGAGGAGAATCTCCACGGAGGTGGCGAGCTGAAGATCCGCGGGACTCACGAAGCCGTTGTAGTAGGCCCACAGCACGCCGGCGAAGCCACCGATGCCCCCCGCGATGAGAAACCCGATGTACTTGTGGAGCCACACATGATAGCCGAGCGTCCGCATCCGGGACTCGCTCTCCCGGATTCCCACAAGGGTCTGCCCGAACGGGGAGCGCACGATGACGCGGAGAATGAAGAACGCCAGGAGAAATCCCGCGAGCGCGAGGTAATAAAACGGAATCGATTCAGCGAATGACCACGGCAGGGGCAGCTTCGGCCGCGGGATCGCGGAGATCCCGTTGTCCCCCTGGGTCATCGAGACCCACCGATGCCCGAGGCCCCAGACCACCATGCCGAGGGCGAGAGTGATCATGAGGAAATATACACCGGTGGCTCTGAGCGCTACTAGCCCGAAGATGGCAGCCACCACCACCGCCAGGAGCACTCCGGCGGCCAGCGCGACCCAGAAGCCCGCTCCGTACTTCGTCGACAGGATCCCCACGCTATAGGCGCCGAGACCCAGGTAGGCGGCGTGCCCGAGCGAGGCCAGGCCGGTGTAGCCGAGGATGATGTCCAGGCTCATGGCCAGGATCGCGTAGATGAGCGATTGCGTGAGGAGCGTCAGGAGGAACGACGAGAGGAACGGCGGCGCGACGAAGAGGAGGAGGCCGACAACCCCCAGCACCACGCCCTGATATCCTTGGAACAGGGTCTCTCGCATCAGGCGCGACCGAAGAGACCCGTTGGCCGCACGGCCAGGATGGCCGCCATCGGGGCGAAGAGGGTGAAGTAGCTGAGCTCCGGGAAGAGGGCCTTGCCGAAGTTGTCCAGGAGGCCGACCATCAGGCTTCCGATCACGGCGCCTTTGAGGCTCCCCATGCCCCCGACGATGACGACGACGAAGGCATAGGGAAGGATCTCGAAGTCGGCGCCCGGATACACGCCCACGAACCCTCCCGCGACGACGCCGGCCACGGCCGCCAGGAAGGCGCCGAGGGAGAAGACGCACATGGAGATCAGGGTGACGTTGATCCCGACCCCCCGCGCCATCTCCGCATCATCAACGGTGGCGCGCATCATAGCGCCCACGCGCGTCCGCTCCAGGACCAGCCAGAGCACCACGGCGACCGCCAGGGCCACGAGCACAATGAAGACGCGATACACGGGGAAAAACATCTGCCCGAGCTCGAAAGCTCCTGAGAGCACCTGCGGAGTCGGAATCGTGTACGGATCGCCCCCCCAGATCACGAGTCCGAGGTCCTGAAAGATCAGGGCGAACCCCATGGTGGTGAGCACCTGGCCCAGCTCCTGGCCGCCGAGCCTCTTCAGAAACGCATTCCACTCGCCCACGCCGATGAGGGCGATGACCAAAGCTCCGACGAGGATGGCGAGGACGAAGGGTCCATTCTGCCAGATAACGGTGAGCCCGACGTACCCGCCGAGCAAATAGTACGAGCCGTGCGTCATGTTGACGATGCGCATCATGCCGAAGATGAGCGAGAGGCCTCCGGCGAGGAGAAAGAGAAGCGCCCCGTACGAGATGCCGTTGAAGGCTTGTGTCACCCAGAATTCCATCTAGCGGAACCTAGCAGAACCGGCAGGGTGGGTACTCGCGCGAGTAGACTGGCTGCTTCAAGAACTCGGCCTCCGGGTAGTTCCAGAACTGGCTCACGCCCTCGATTGTGTGGGTCACCGTGTTCTGAAGCCTCCCCTCCTTGCGCTCGACTCGGTTGATATAAATGTTGTGAACGGGGTTCCCGTACTTGTCGAGGCGGATCGGCCCTCCTGGCGCATCGGTGATCGCCGCGCCACGGAGCGCCTTGAGGAGGCCCTCGGTGTCTTCAATCTTGCCCCCGACCTTCTCGAGCGCCTGCTTCAGAAAGAGCGCTGCGGTGTACGCCCCTACCGAATAGTACCCGGGGTCGGTCCCGTACGCCTTCCGGTACGCGCTCGCAAACTTCCGGTTCGCCAGCGTGTCGAGCGCGGCGGAGTAGTGGCTCGCGGAAACCACCCCGATCGCCTCATCCCCCATGCTCCTGAGGAGCGCCTCGTCAACCGCGGTCTGGTTTGCGAGGACGCGGATCTTGCCTTTCAGGCCCGAGTTCTCAAGCTGCTTCAAGAAGCGCAGCGCCGCCACGCCGGCGAAGCCGATGAAGACCGCGTCGATGTCCTTTTTAAGTTGCCCGATATACGGCCCCTGGTCAGTCTCCCCCAGCTTGGGCCAGAGCTTCTGGACGACCTGACCGCCGGCATCCTCGAAGGCCTTGTGGAAGCCCGCGACCACCTCGTGGCCGAAGGCGAAATCGTCCGCAATCGTCGCCACCCTCTTGATGCCGAGCGTCTTCGCCGCGTAGGTGCCGAACGGCTGGGTGGGCAGGCTCGAGTTTGAGGTCGCCCGCACGATGAATTGGGTCGCCTTGCGCTGCGTGAGGTCGTCGGCGGCGGCGCTCGGCGAGATGGTCGGGACGCGCTGGGCGTTGACGTACGGCGCGATCGCGTAGGCCTCGAAGGCGGCGAGCGGCCCGATGATGATGTGAACCTTGCGCTGCTCGACCAGCTCACGCGCTTTGGTGAGCGTGCCTGCCGGCGTCCCGCCAGTATCCAGCACGGTGAGCTCGACGGGCCGGCCGCTCAGACTGTTCTTGTGCTCCTCCAGGAAGAGGCGGATCCCGTTCTCCATCTCCTTGCCCGGGGAGGCCAGGGCCCCGGTCAGGATCGTGAGGAAGCCGAGCCGGATCGGCCCTTGCGCCGCGGCAGGCGAGACGAAAAGCACGAGCATGAGACCGATGATGAACACGCGGGGAATCATGGGAGCCTCCTTTGACATTGCGCCTGCTGGATTGCCGCCCAGACACGGGCGGGCGTGAGGGGCATGTCGAGGTGTGTGACGCCGAAGGGCGTGAGGGCGTCGATGACCGCGTTCACCACTGCCGGGGGCGAGCCGATCGCGCCGGCCTCGCCGCATCCCTTGGCGCCGAGCGGGTTCACGGGCGAGGGCGTCTCGATGCGGTCCAGCTCGAATAGCGGCAGCATGTCTGACTTCGCGGTCGCGTAGTCCATGAGCGACGCCGTGAGACACTGGCCGGCCGCGTCATAACGCATCTCCTCCCAGAGCGCCTGGCCGATCCCCTGCGCGAGCCCGCCGTGGATCTGCCCCTCGACGAGCAGCGGGTTGATGACCCGGCCGCAGTCGTCCACCCCGACGAGTCGCAGGAGCCGAACCGCGCCGGAGTCCGGGTCCACCTCGACGACGGCGACGTGCGTGCCCGAGGGGAAGGTGAAGTTCGGTGGGTCCCACACGGTGGTGGCCTCGAGCCCCGGCTCCATGCCTGCCGGAAGCGCCTTGCCCGCGTACGCTGCGGCGGCGACCTCGGCAAGCGTGACGGCGCGTCCAGGGGCGCCTCGGACTGCGAAGCGGCCTTGGTCGAACACGACATCCTCCGCAGCCGCCTCAAGGAGGGTCGCCGCGATGCGCCGACCCTTATCCAGCACCTTCTCGACCGCCGAGGCGATCGCGGATCCCCCGACGGAGATCGAGCGGCTGCCGAAAGTGCCGACGCCGGCGGCGACAACGGCGGTGTCGCCGTGGAGCACGGCCACGTCCTCCATCGGCGCGCCCAGGCGGTCCGCCACGATCTGGGCGAACGCGGTCTCGAGCCCCTGCCCGTGAGGGCTCGCGCCCGTGAGCACGGTGATCTTGCCCGAGGGCTCGACACGCACGGTGCCGCTCTCCCAACCAAGGATGGGTGTGGTCTTGGAGGGGCCGACGCCTGCCGTCTCCATAAAGGTGGAGAAGCCGATGCCGAGGTAGCGTCCCTCATTGCGCGCGCGGCGTTGGGCGTCGCGGAAGCGCTTGTAGTCCACGAGCGTGAGCGCCCCGTCGAGCGCGGCCTCGTACCGCCCCGAGTCGTAGACGAGCCCGGACGGCGCCGTATACGGGAACTCCTCGGGCTGGATCAGGTTGCGCCGGCGCACCTCGGCCGGGTCCAGATCGCGCGCACGCGCGATCTCGTCCATCGTGCGCTCAAGGAGATACGTCGCTTCCGGCCGCCCGGCGCCGCGGTACGGTGCCGTGGCCATCCTATTCGTGAAGACGCTGGTCAGCTCGTACCGCGCCGCGGGGATGCGGTACGGCCCGGTCAGGAGTCGGCCCGTGAGCATGCCGGGGTAGGGCGTGAGGACCTCCAGGTACGCGCCGAGGTCGGCGAGGGTCCGGCACCGGAGCGCGAGCACGGTGCCGTCGGCGGCCACGGCCGCCTCGACTTCGTTCACCTGGCCGCGCGCCTGCGTGGTCGTGAGGAAGTCCTCGCGGCGTGTGAGGACGAGCTTGACCGGCCGGCCGAGGCCGACCGCCGCGAAAGCGCAGAGCGCCTCGTCGGCGTAAAAACCGATCTTGCAGCCGAAGCCGCCGCCGACGTCGGGGGCAATGACGCGCACGGCGGGTTCGGGCAAGCGCAGGATCTGGGCGAGTCCGGACCGGAGACGGTGCGGCGTTTGCGTCCCGGCCCACACGGTGAGCGCGCCCGCTCGGTACTCGGCCAGGCAACCGCGCGGCTCGAGGGCGACGCCGGCCAGGCGTTGGTTCACCAGGCGCAGACGGACGACGGTGTCGGCCCGCGCGAAGGCCCCCTCGACGTCACCCTGGCTCCAGGCCCATGTGAGCGCCACGTTGTCGGGAAACTCGGGGTGCACCCGGGGCGCGTCCGGTGCGAGCGCGGCTTCGGGGTCGCTCACGGCAGGGAGCGGCTCGTACTCGACCTGGATCGCCTCGCACGCGTCCGCGGCCAGGTAGCGGTCGTCGGCGACGACGGCCGCAACGGGTTCGCCTACGTAGCGGACGACCTCGCGGGCGAGCAGGGGCCGCCGCGGCCGCCGCGCCGCGGGCGGCAGGCCGATCGCGGGCTCCGGCTCCACCTGGCCCTCGATGTCCGTCGCGGTGAGGACATGCAAGACGCCCGGGAGGGCCGCCGCGGCGGCCGTGTCCACGCTGAGTACGCGCGCGTGCGCGTGCGGCGAGCGCAGCACGGTCATGAAGGCCGTGCGCGGGAGCACGAGGTCGTCCACGAAGCGACCCGCGCCCTTGATGAGCGCAGGGTCCTCGCGCCGGCGGACCTCAGCGCCGATGAGACTGGCGATCCCAGGCATGAGCATTCGATGTTTGGCGCTCTACCCAAGGCGGAGGAGCCGGTTGGCGTTGCCGCCCAGGAGCCGCTCCCGATCCTCCGGTGAGAGGGACTTGGTTCCGTCCACCCGTCTGGAGGAGGCCCTCGGGAAGGAAGTGGGCGTGGGTATCAGTGGCCAGGTGTCTACGACCGGATGTCTCCTCACGAATGCGACTCGTTGGAGTCGTTAGGTCACCCCTTGGTACCATCGCCCCCGCCTCTTGTCAATGGCAAATGGGTCGGGTAGCATAATGTCCGACCGTCGAAGGAGGGCCTGTTATGGAGTTCCCGCGAGACCACATCTCTTACTCCGCCGTCCCTGACCGTCGCCCCCTCCGCCTGCCGAAGTCGGCCCGGGTGGTGGTGTGGACCATTGTCAACGTGGAGGAGTGGGACATCCAGGGACCCATGGCCCGCACCGTGCTCCCGCCGCCTGGCGGGGCGTCCGTCGTCCCCGACGTTCCCAACTTCGCCTGGTTCGAATACGGAATGCGGGTTGGGTTCTGGCGTCTGAAGGCTGTCTTGGACAAGCAGCGGATCAAGGCGACCCTGGCCATTAACGCTTCGGTCTGCCTCTCCTACCCGAGAATCGCCGAGGCGGCCCGGGATGCCGGGTGGGAGTTCATGGGCCATGGCTTCACCCAAAAGGCCATGCACCTCCTGGAAGACCAGCGCGAGGCCATCCGGAAGTCCGTCGAGGTCATCCAGAAGTTCACGGGAAAGGCCCCGCGTGGCTGGCTTGGTCCGGGGCTCACCGAGACGTGGGAGACGCTCGACCTCCTGGCCGAGGCCGGGTTTCAGTACGTCGCCGACTGGGTCAACGATGACCAACCCTACGAGATTACGACCCGGGCAGGGGCGATGGCCTCTCTGCCCTACACCGTAGAGCTGAACGACATCCCGATGATGATTATCCAGCACCACGAGGCGGAGGAGCTCTACCGGCGCGCCCGGGATCAGTTCGAGACCCTGTACGCCGAGGGGGCGAAGAGCGCGCGGTTCATGGCGATCGCCGTCCATCCGTACATCAGTGGGGTCCCCCATCGGATCAAGTATCTCGACCGG
>JACOUJ010000357.1 GCA_016177865.1 Candidatus Rokuibacteriota bacterium | reverse complement strand
CCGCTCGACGATCGGGCGGATCTCGGGAGTCGTTTCGAAGGGGGGATCGCCCTCCTTGGCTCTGGCAGCCCGGGCCTCAGTGGTTTCGCTCAAGGCCCGGATCACTGCCTGGAGTGCCGCCAGGGGCGCGAGGCTCAGGGCGCAACTGCGGCCTTGGGGGGAGGCGGTCTCGTGGGCGAGGAGCCCCAAGACCTGGGGGAAGTCTAAAAGTTCAGCCCGATAGGCGACCAGCGACAGAACGCCCCCTCCCCTCCCGCGATCCTCCCAGAAGCCCTGGCGTTGGGCCAGGGCAGGGGGGAGTCCACGCCCCTCCACGGGGACAACCGGGTGCTTGATCCGACCATGACACCTTCCAGCCGAGTCCGCCCTAGGCGCTACTCGGAAGACCGTTCCCGCCGCTTGACCTTCTTTCTCGCGACGACGGCCTTGCGCTTCCGGCGGACACTCGGCTTTTCGTAGTGTTGGTGCCTCTTGAGATCGGAGAGGACGCCGGACTTCTCAATCTGCTTCTTAAAGCGCCTGAGCGCGCTCTCGAAAGATTCGTCAGCCTCGACAATAACCTTGGTCACTTTTTGTCCCTCCCTTCCCTTCAAAAGAATTGGCTGGACAAAGAGTTAAACGCTCAACGTATACCATGCGAGACCCCATTTGTCAAAGCCGCGACGATCAGCGAGGAGAGGCCCGTCTATCACTCACAGGGCGAAGCGGATCGTGAGAATCTCGCCGTCTTTCACCCGATAGTCTCGTCCCTCCACTCTCAACAGCCCCCGCTCTCTTGACCGCTCCCCGGATCCCGCTTGGAGGAACTCCTCGACCGATGTGACTTCGGCGCGAATGAACCCTCTCGCCATGTCGGAATGGATCAGCGACGCCGCCTCGCGGGCCGTGGCCCCGGCCCTGAGGGTCCAAGCCCTGAGTTCCTCTCCCACGACCGTGTAGAAGGTCAGGAGCCCGAGAAGACGGTATCCGGCCCGAACCAACCGATCGATTGAGGACCCTTCGATCCCCCACTCCTTGAGAAACTCGGCCTGCTCCGCGGCCGGCAACAGGGCCAACTCGCCCTCTAGTTTCGCATCAATCACGATCACCGGCGCTTGTCCCTCAACCCACGCCTCGAACGTTTGGACCATCGCTTGGCTGGAGCGGTCAGCCCAATCTCCGTTGGCGATGTACAGTTGGGGCTTCAGAGTCAGAAGCCCGAGTTCGCGAAATTTCGATGCTTCGCTCGGTGCAAGTTCGAGGGTCCGAAGGGCCGTCCCACGCGACAGGGCGTCCCTCGCTCTCCGGAGGGCCACGAGGGTTCCAGTGGCCTCTTTCGGGTGGGTTCGAGCCAAGCGCTCAGCACTGTCGAGCTGGCGCTGAATCAGTTCGAGGTCCGCGAGCAGGAGCTCAGCCGCCACGACCCCTGCGTCAGCGACCGGGTCGGGCGTCCCCCGCACATGAGAGACCGTGGTTCCTCGAAAGCACCGGACGACATGAAGGATCGCGTCCACAGGACGGATATGGCCGAGAAACTGGTTCCCGAGCCCCTCACCTCGGCTCGCTCCTTCGACCAGCCCCGCGATGTCGATGACCTCCAAGGTCGCGGGAGTGACCTTGGCGGGTCTCAAAAGGCTGGCCAGACTGTCGAGACGGGGGTCTGGAACCGGGACAATCCCTTTTTGCGGGGAAAGAGTGGTAAAGGGGTAAGGAGCCACCGGGGCTCCCGCCCCGGTGAGGGTATTAAAGAGAGTCGACTTTCCCGCGTTGGGAAGCCCAACGAGGCCGCAGGTGAACCCCATCTCGCGTGGACCTCCGAGTGAGGCGATCGGCAGTCATCGAAAGAGGAGTGCCGACTCACCCCTCCTTGGCGCGCTCCCTGACAAGCCCGAGCACCATCTCCGCTGCGCGTTCCACGGCTTCCTCCAACGCCGACCGCTCCGCGGCGCTGAGCGGAATGAGAACGTAGTCGACGACCTCCTCTTTGGTCTCCGGTCGACCGATCCCAACCTTGACCCGACAAAAGGCCTGGGAGCCCAGCGTCTCAATGACTGACTCAATCCCGTGGTGCCCGCCATGACCCCCCTTCTGCCTCATCCGGACCTTCCCCATCGGAAGGTCAATGTCATCGTGGACAAGGATGAGCTCGGAAACGTCGAGCGTGAACTCTCGGAGAAGCCCCGCGACCGCGCTCCCGGAGAGATTCATAGAGGTGGTGGGCTTGGCCAGGACGAGCGAGACACCCTCCCACTCGAACTTGGCGAGAGAAGCGAGCCGGTGACGCTTCCACCGCCCTCCGAGTCTCCGCGCGAGGGCCTCGACAACCCAGAAGCCGGCGTTGTGCCGGCTTCTGGCGTAGTCGGACCCCGGGTTGCCCAGGCCAACCACAAGCTGGGTCACCGAAGGCCGTCCTCGGATAACCCCGGCTACTCCTCCTTCTTCTCTTCCTTCTCCCGAGCCTCGGCCTTCTTTTCGGAGATCACCTCAGGCTCAGCCGGCGCAGCGGCCGCCGCCGGGGCCGCCACCTCCTCAACCGTCGGCGGCGCCACCGTGGCCACGGCCTGGGCGGGATCCCCGAGGAGCCGGACCCCAGCCGGCGGGGTGAGGCTACTCACGGTCAGCACGTCGCCAATCCGAAGCGCGCTCACGTCCACATCGAGTCGGTCGGGGATCAGATGCGGGAGGCAAGCCGCCTCGACCTCGCGAAGGATCAGGGCAAGGATCCCGCTTTGCTCCTTGACTCCAGCGGCCTCGCCGACGGCGTGGATTGGAACCCGGACCGTGATCTCCCGGTCCATGGAGATCTCCTGGAGATCCACATGGATGAGGCGTTCGGTGACCGGATCGAATTGCAGCGCGCGGATGAGGACCGGACGGGGCTCACCGGGGCGATCCTCGAACCGAACGTTGAGGAGCACGTTCCCGCCCCCGTGGCCATGGAGAAGTTTCTGCATGTCCCTGGGGTTGAGGGAAACAGGGAGCGGGGCCTCACCGCCGTAGAGCACGCCAGGGAGACGCCCCTCGCGTCTGAGTCGCTTGGCGGCCTCCTTCCCCACGGCGTCTCGGGTGATGACAGTAATCTCTCGGATGTCCATCTCGTTCTCCTTCGGGCTAAATGAACAGCGTGCTGACCGACGTCTCGGTGTGGATGCGGTGGATCGCCTCTCCGAGGAGCGGGGCCATTGAGAGGACCGTAAGTTTGGGACTCCGCTTCTCGGCCGGGAGCGGGATGGAATTGGTCACGACCACTTCCTCCAGAGGGGAGCCCTCCAGTCGGGCGACGGCCGGCCCCGAGAGGATCGCGTGGACACCGCAGGCAATCATCCGCTGGGCCCCTTCCCGCTTGAGCGCATCAACGGCCTGAATGAGGGTGCCGGCCGTATCGATCATGTCGTCAATCACGACCACGTCTTTTCCTTTTACGT
>JACOUJ010000356.1 GCA_016177865.1 Candidatus Rokuibacteriota bacterium | reverse complement strand
GGATCGTCCTGCTCAATGACGCGGTTCAGCGCATCGAAGACGAAGGAGGTGCGATTGCCCAGCGGGTCAACCAGGGCCGTCTGGTTGCCGGCCGCGTCGAAGATGACCGTGGTCAGGCCGCCGAGCGGATCGGTGCTCTGAATCACACGGTTGAGCTTGTCATAGCCGTAGCTGGTGCGGTTGCCCAGCGGGTCGACCAGCGTAGCCTATTGCTCGCCGTGTCTTCGATCAGCGGCGGATGGCCCACACCTTGACTTCAGCCTGTCCTGGCCGATCTTCCCACCCGATGTCATGGCAGCCAGTGATGAGCCGGGTGCCGTCCCTTGAAAAAGTCATTACCATGATCGTGGCTGTGTGGGCTTGCACAGCGTGGATTCTTCCCTTTGTGGCCAGGTCCCACAACACTAGCCTGCCCTGATTGGCCCCTGCAGCCAGGAGGTTCCCCTCGGCGCTATGTGCCAAGGCACTCCACGATTCATCCGACTGCCCCTTTAAGGTTCCTGTTGGCACCCCTCGATCCACGTCCCACAGCTCAAGGGTACTCAGCTTTCCGTCTGTGACAAGTGTGTGAGTGCCGTCGAGGAACTGAACAAGCCCATTACTGTCCTCGTCAGACGGGAGTGTCTTGATCTCTGTCAGGGGATTCAGTCCCCAGATGGAGAGAACCTGTGTTACCACTTTCCCCATCCTCATGGCGGAGAAGGCCAACAGTCTGCCGTCTGAGGACATGGCGATATCGTAGGAGTGCCAGTCGGGGCGGCTCAGGAGAGAGAGTCCTCCTCCCTGCTTTAAGTCCCAGAGATGGACAGTTCCATCACGACAGTTCACCGCAAGGGCAGTTTCCTCTGGATTCACAGCGAGCCTTCGAATCCCCTCCCTCCCCACAGTCAGCTCCCTTGTCACCTTCCCTGTCTTCAGATCCCAAACCTTGAGCTTTCCTGCTCCATCCCCTGAATACAGGGTTCTTCCGTTCGCTGCCAATGTGAGGGCAGAGATCCAGGACGTGTGCCCGCTCAGCGTTCTCAGAAGGTGCCCGTCTGGCAAGGACCTGAACTCAATCGTCTCTTCGTCATCCCCTTTCAGCAACACCTCATCGCCGGGCATCAGAGACATAGCATGGACTGTACCGTGACCCGTCCGGAAAGAGGCAATCGGCTCGACGCGAACGCCACGCCAAGGCCCCCACACCGCAACAAGCCCTACCAGAATGACGACACTCCCGCCGAACCACCACAGGGGCTGACGACGGAGAAAAGAGCAACATCCTCGGTTAGGTGACATAGTCAGGGTGTCCGAATGCTTCAATCGCGCGAGCGCCGATGAATCCCATCATCCACCTCACCCGGAATCCCGGCGGGCAGTGCGCGCGCTCGTCTATAGACGATCTCGCCTCTCCGCACCGCTTCTGGATCTGCGACGGAGGGGGCAGAAGCACGCTTCGGTCTGGTGCGTGTTGGGTCAGCTTCATTAATGGGGGCACACTTAAACGGGTCCAATCTGCTGCCACCACCACCCTCTGCATCAGGATGTGAGGTTACCTGATCCGCAAATACTTGGCGGTCGAGCTTCGTTGCCCACTTTTGAAGCCCCTGCAGCCACCTCTCCGCCTCAACGTCCTTATCCTCGTAGTAGCCACAGGTTCCGATAACGAACGCCCCCTCACGCTCGAGGGCTTGGAGAACGGCCACAATGGTCTTCCAGTGCAGGTTCTTGCTCGTGATCTGCTTGCCCTTGGCAAACTCAATACCCGGGCCATCGTCAGTGTGCCCGCCCGTGTGACTAATCACGATAATCCTGCGGAAGGGACGACCACCACGTTTCTTCCTGGCTTCGTCAAGGGCATCACGGAATTCAGCCTCACTGGAAATCTCCTTCACGAGCGTAAAACCCTTCTTCTTGGCCCAGTCCTCCCACACGTCGTCGCCGGTAAGTACCGTCACAGCTCTGTTCTTGCTCAACACGACGAGATCACCAGGACCGAGAGGGTTCTCGGGCGTAATATCTGGCACGAGATCCTCTCTCCTGCGCTGCCCGGGGATTGGCTTCTTTTGTAGCTGCTCCTGGGGACTGCCCTTCTTCGCGGAATCCCGTGCGCGGGGGAGAGGATGGTCCTTGAGGTACGCATCGACGATTGTTTCGGCTACGTCTTTCTTGACCTCCTGAATGAACTTGCCTCCTTGCGTCCCATACGGCACCAACCGGTACCATGTTCCGTTTTTCCTGCGAACATACTCTACAACACCGATAGTTATACGGTACTCTTCCGTACCAGCTCCCGCTCGTACTTTAGCCTCTTCCCTTGGGAGGCCAGCATTCTGGGCGAGGAGCGGGGGTTTCTCCTCCTCGGCGAGGAACAGGGCCCCTGGCTTGGGAACGCCAGGATTGGGCTGTTCTGGCCGCCCCGGATTGCCCTCAATCTGCTGCGCCAGCAACGTGGACAGGCTCACCGTAGTGAGCGTCGCCTCGAAGAGTCCGCTCGAGTCGGTCGCGTTGGTCGGCCCGTTGCCCACGTAGCGGTTGACGTTGTAGTCGCCCGCGCCGAAGCCGAGCGGGTCCTCGCTGGTCCAGCGGCCGGTGCGGGGGTCGTACCAGCGCAGGTCGTGCAACTGCGCGCCCAGGTCGGACTGCAACTCCGCCCCCGTGTAGGCGAAGCGGTCGCCATTGGACGGACTCGTCTGGCTCGTCCGCTGACCGTAGGCATCGTAAGCGTTTCGGTTGAGCAGCGCCCCCGTGGCGCTGAGGTTGAGCCGCACCGAGCCCTCCCGGTCGGTGCCGTACCAGCTGACCGTGCCGGCGCCCGTCTCCCGCGCCGC
>JACOUJ010000355.1 GCA_016177865.1 Candidatus Rokuibacteriota bacterium | reverse complement strand
GTGGGAAGGCTTGAGCGGCGGCCCGAAGCACATGATGTCGATGACCGAAAGCTCCGGAGGCACCCCGAGCAAGGGTTTGATCTCCCTCTGGATCTCCTCCTGACCGATGGCGGTAACCCACCACACTGCGTAGCCCAGCGCCGCCGCCGCGAGATGGGCCGACATGGTCGAGGCCGCAACGCTCTGGAGGAGGATGCGCTCGGCATTTTGCTTGTAGAGACGGTCCGTCTCCGAGCCGTCATTGAGGACGGGGAAGGCCTTGATGAGGCGGAAGTCCGCGGCGACGACGATCAACCCTGGCGCGGTCTTCATGCCGTTGTAGTTCGGCGTGGGAAATTTCATCTTCAACTTCGCGCGGTGCTGCTGCTCCTCGACGAAGAACTCGCCGATCCGGACCTTCATGGCCGGGTCGGTCACGATGATATAGTGCCACGGCTGCGCATTTGCGCCGGAGGGAGCGTGGCGGGCTGCTTCGAGGATCATCTCGAAATGCTCCTTCGGGACCTCGTAGGGCGCGAAGGCGCGGTTCGTCATGCGGTTTTGGACGATCTCCATCAGAGCCTGATAGCGGACGAGGTTGTTGAATTCATCCTTGCGGGCCGGGGCGTGCTCTGCCATGGTCTCCCCTTATGAGGCGGAGCCTCGTTCTACGGGAAGGATCCAGTCCCTTTCCTTGAAGACGGCCGAGAGACGTGCTTCGTCCTCCGGTCCAGGCAAGACCTCGTGGAGGTGTCTCTCATAGGCCTCCGGGCTCAGGAGATCCCCGCGAACGCTATAGGGCTTCCCCGCATACTCGCCAATGCCCCGGCGGAACTTGGGGTCAGGGATGAAGAGCTTCGGCCGGTCGGCGGGGATCTCCTTATTCAGGGCCGCCACCAGCCCCGAGATCTCCTGGACGTAGAGGGCCCGGGCCGCCTCATTCAGCCGCTCCTTGTCCGCCGCCTCCTTCCCCTGGGCCTCGTCGTAGCGCCCCTTGAGCCCCCAGACGTAGGCCCAATGGGCGGTGGAGGAGTGATCCGTCCCGAAGAGATCCACCGACATGGGGATCCACTTGTTCATGTATTTCTGGACGATCTCGACGGGGATCTTCCCCGCCTTGACGATTCGAAGGAGCCCGGTGTGACCGGTGAGGAGGTGGTAGTACTCTTCCTTGAGCATCGCCATCATGCTCCGCGCCAGCGGGGCGAAGCCGGAGTGGGAGAGCATCGTGAGCTGATACTTCCCGTCGCGGTCCACGAACTGGGTATAGGCGAAAAAGTCGAGCCAGTTATTCACGTCGCCATTGAAGGCGCCGAGGAGCCGGTTCTTCTTGTAGGCCCGCCGCTCCATCATCTTCTGGGCCTCGATCTTCCCGGGAGTGCCAAAGTGGTTCACGAGGAGATAGCACATCTGGAAGCCGTGGCGCATCTCCTCACGGTTGACCTTGGCGAGGCTCTGGAGGTCATAGTCCGTGGGCGCGGTGTCAACCAAGTTCCGCTGCTGCTCCACGGAAGCGAATTCGGTATCCCCCTGATAGGTGATCAGGTGGAGCAGGGCGTCCTGAATGCGCTGGTCGGGAATCTCCCTCAGGCCCTCCCACTTCCGACGGCCCGCGTAGTCCCCGAACTCGACCTCTTGGGTCTTGAGGTCCCCGAACTTCGCCTCGAACTGGTAGTCCCCCAAGAGCTTCGCATCATAGCCGATGTCCTTCTGCCACTCGTGGAAGAGGTCCACCCAGTCATCAAACGTCGCGATCTTGGCCATGATTACGGCTCCTTAGTCTTTGATAGCGGCTTCTGCCGTGGCATCAGCCGGTGATCACCCAGAGGGCGGCCGCTTCGTCCGTTCCGATGTTCTCCCACGTGTGCTCGACGCCGCCGTCCAGATACGCGCTATCACCGGCGTCGAGGAGGAATCGCTCGCCGTTGTAGTGGAGGGCGGCCTTCCCCTTCACGATGTACAAGAGCTTCATCTGTCCGGGCTCGATCCGCACCCTCTCCGGCGGGACCCCCATACTCTGCCGGCCCAGGGTTGAAAGGACAGCTCGGAGCTTCCCCTGAAAGAGCCCGGCCCCCAGGACCTGCCACCGCTCGGTGGAGCCGTCGAACGTCACGGTGGCGTAGTCCTTCTTCTTCCCGATGTGGATCCTGCCGTTCGGGCTCTGATCGAAGAGCTGGGCGATCGGCAGTCCAAGGGCCCCTGCGATCCGCCCGAGCGTGTTGAGGGATGGCGTGAGCTTGTCCGACTCGATCTGGGAGATGAGGCTGGGCGTCAGCCCGCTCTTCTCAGCGAGGACCTTTTGCTGAAGTGCCCGCTCCTTCCGGAGGGCCTTGAGACGCTCGCCGAGGGACATCTACGAGTCTCGTCCTTCCACAATCGGGAGCCCCGCCAGCTCGCGCAGGGCACGGGCGACGTAGACCTTGCTCATCCGCTTCCGGTAGGGGTGCGTGAGGTCGGTGTTATCCAGCGGCTTGGCCGGCCGGCTGGCCACCTGGGCGACCTCGGCGATCAGCTCGGGCGTGAGCCGCTGGCCTCGCAGAGCATCCGACCCCTCCTTGGACTCGCGCGGCTGGCAGGCCACGGCCCCGTAAACGATTCGCGCGTCGCGCACCACGTCGCCCTCCATCCGAAGGGCCACGGCGACGCCAAGAATGGGAAAGTCGAATGCCCCGCGGCGGCGGAGCTTCCAGTAGGTGGAGCGCCAGCCGTCGGTCTCGGGGAGGCGGATGTGCGTCAGGACCTCATCCGGCGCCTTGGTCAGGTAGTTGATCCCGTCATCCTGGAAGAGCTCGGTGATCGGGATCTCCCGCTCCCCTTTTGGCCCGAGGAGGCGCACTCGCGCCCCTAGGCTCCAGAGCACCGGGGCGGAGTCCGACGACGAGATCGCCCAGCACTTGGAGCTGCCGGGCGCGACGAGGCAGATATCCCCGTCCTTCTTCATGCAGAAGCCGATCGACTTCCGCCAGTGATAAGACTGGTTATAGTAGTTGCAGCGCGTATCGAGGCAGACATTGCCGCCGATCGTCCCCATGTTTTGAAGCTGAGGCGTGGAGATCAGGCGGGCGGCGCGGGCCAGAGCGGGATAGTGAGCTTGAATCTCCTGATGATTTTGGAGAGCCGTCAGCGTCGTGCCCGCGCCGATCGTGAGCCCGCGCCGCGCATCGCCGCTCACGCCGACCAGCTCCTTGATCGCCCTGAGCCCGACCAGCACCTTGGGCTCGAACTGGCGGCGCTTCATGTTGGGGTAGAGGTCCGTCCCCCCCGCGACGACCATGGCGTCCTGGCCGTGCTCCGCGAGGAGACGCACGGCGTCCTTCACCGACCGCGGCGCAAGATACTGAAACGGCGGCAACCGCATCATTTGACAATCCCTGTGATCTTCATGTCGGCGGGCTGGCCGAAGGCCGAGTCCACCTTGATCGGCGCCGGCCAGGTGAACGCCGGCACCTTCTCCGGCCCGATGCGGGCCGGCTTCCCCTGCGCCTTGAGATCGAGCCCCTTCAGCACCTTGTCCGGCGTGATCGGGATCTCGTCGATCCGGACGCCCACGGCGTCGTAGACCGCGTTGACCACGGCGGGAATCACCGGCAGGAGCGGCCCCTGCCCCGCCTCCTTGGCGCCGAACGGCCCCTCCGGGTCGTCCGTCTCCACCAGGATCGTGTGGATCTCGGGCGTCTCGAGCGTGGTCGGGCTCTTGTACTCGAGCATGGAGGGAATCTTGTGGAGCCCCTTCCGGAACACCTGCTCCTCCATCAGCGCCTCGCCGAGCCCC
>JACOUJ010000354.1 GCA_016177865.1 Candidatus Rokuibacteriota bacterium | reverse complement strand
GGACACATGGAGCCTAACGTTCAGGATGGGATGACCCGTCGCGCCTTTGTCATTCACGTAGGCGCCGCCGCAGCGCTGCTCAGTAGTGAATGGCGGGTGCTCGCTCAGCAACCCTCTCCCGCCCCGTTTCCCGGGAAGGAGAAGCTCATCGTCCGAAGCCCTCGGCCCATCAACCTCGAGACCCCGCTGCGGGAGCTCACGAGCGAGATCACCCCCAACGAGCTGTTCTTCGTCCGTACCAACTACGACGCGTCCGAGATCGATCCCGCCCAGTACGTGCTGAAGGTGGATGGCGAGGTGGACAGCCCCCTGGCGCTCCGGCTTGACGACCTCCGGAGGATGGAGCAGGTGACTCACACCATCACGCTGGAATGCGCGGGGAACGGACGCGGCTTCCATCGTCCGCCGGCCTCGGGCATCCAGTGGGAGCGTGGGGCGGTGGGGAACGCCGTCTGGAAAGGGGTTCGCCTGGCCGACGTGCTCAGGCTGGCGAAGCTTCGTGGAACGGCCAGGCACGTCGTGCCCCGGGGGAACGACACGCTGCCGACTCCCCAGGTCCCTCCGTTCATCCGAAGTCACCCGATCGCGAAGGCCCTCGACCCTCACACGATGATCGCCCTGGAGATGAACGGCAAGCCGGTTCCCCATCTCCACGGAGGGCCCGCGCGGCTCATCGTGCCTGGGTGGGTGGGGTCGGCGTCGATCAAGTGGCTGACCCAGATCACGCTGGCCGACAAGGAGTGGAGCGGGCCATTCATGCAGAGAAGCTACCGCTCCCCACGCGTTGATGATCCCAGTCAGACCTATTCGCTGCAGTCGCTGGAGTGTAAGTCTGTGATTGTGACCCCGCTCGATGGCGCGCCGGTCGCGGCGGGCCCGTCAAAGGTCGCCGGCTTTGCCTGGGCGGGCGAGGGGACGATCGTGGCGGTGGATGTGTCCACGGATGGGGGCCAATCGTGGAGATCGGCCACGCTCACGGGCCAGGAGCATCGCTACGCCTGGCGACGGTGGGAGTACGCGTGGGAGGCCAAGAGCGGGCAACAGACGATCATGGCCCGTGCGAGCGATTCCCTCGGCCGCTATCAGCCGGCGGCTCGCCCGCGCGACCCTCAAGGGTACCGCTGGAACGTGATCCACGCCGTTCGGGTCAATGTGGCGTAGCCCGGCGCCACTGCTCGCCGGCGCGTTTCTCTTCGGAATCGTGATGGGCCGGGCGGCGGGTCGTCCCGCCGCCCAACAGAATCCCCTGCCCCCCGGCAAGAACATGGAGATCGTCACAGGCCGCTGCATCATCTGCCACAGTCTGGAGATCGTGGCGCAGCAGCGTCAGGATCGGGCCGGATGGGAGGACATCGTGGACCGAATGATCAGCTATGGGGCGCCGATCCCGCCTGAGGACAAGCCGCTGGTTATGGAGTACCTCACGACCCATCTCGCCCCGTGATCCAGCGCGCGCGTTCCCGGGAACTTTCCTCGCCTCGCGCAGTCCAACCAAGCGAACGGAGTCCCGAAGAGGTGGAGCTTATTGGCTCCCTTCGGCGGGGGGAGTCGCAGGCTTTCGAGACGCTCGTGCTGACCTACCAGCATCGCATCTTTAGCATCGCGGCCCGGATGCTCGGCGATTCGGGCGAGGCAGAGGAGGTGGCCCAAGAGGTCTTCCTGCGGGTCCACCGCTCGATTCGGGACTTCCGTGGCGAGGCGAAACTCTCGACGTGGCTTTACGCGATCACCTCCCGGCTCTGCCTGAACCGGCTCAAGTCCGGTGGCCGGCGGCGTCGGGCAGGGGAGGCTCCGCTCATGAAGATCGCCGATCCCCATCCCAATGCCGCCGCGATTCTGGAGGGCTCCGAGGTGGAGACCGCGCTCCATCGCGCGATCGGAGAGCTGGACGAGGAGCGGCGCATCGTGATCGTGCTCAGGGATCTCCACGGCCTCTCCTACGAAGAGATCGCCGCCGCCCTGGAGCTGGAGCTTGGCACCGTCCGATCCCGACTCCACCGGGCCCGGATGGAGCTGAAGGAGCGCCTTAAAGGATTGTTCGGATGAACTGTCACCAAGCCCAGGAGCTCTTTTCCGCTAGAGCGGATGACCGCCTCACGCCTGAGGAGCGTCTCGCCCTCGACCGACATCTCCACGACTGCCCGGACTGCCCCGATGAGTGGGAACAGTTCCGGCAAACCGTCGCCCTGCTCCGTTCCGTCGAGGAGGCGCGAGCCCCTGCCGGCTTTGCGGGGCGCGTTCTGGAGGCGGCCCGCCGAGAAGAAGACTCGCGGCTTCGGCGCCTGTTGCGGGGTCTCTTCGTTCCACTCCACGTCAAGCTTCCGCTGGAGGCGGCGGCCGTGCTCGCCGTCTCCACGCTGGTCATGCTCCTTTATCGCCAGACGCCAGATCTCGAACGCGCCTCCGAGATCGTCCAGCGTCCGTCAGTCGTTGCGCCGGCCCCGGCGCCTGCGCCCAAGCCGGCTGAGCCCAGACAAACTCAGGCCCCGACGGGAGCGCCGAGCCCAGAGGTGGCCCTGCCCCGCCCCGCGCCTCCGGCCGCGCGACCCGAGCCGGGAGCGATCGCCGGCCTGGAATCCTCCCGGGAAGGGGATCGGCCGGAGAAGCAGGAGAAAAAGGAAGAGGCGGAGCGGCCTACCAGAGAGCTGGGCAAAGGCCGTGCGGATGCATTCCGTCAGGCTTTGAAGGCGGCCCCGGCGCCCCCGCTCGAGTCCCGAGCCCGCGGTCCGTTCCACCTGGTGGGGATGCTGCGGCCAAAGGACGTCACCGCCATCGAGGCCCAGCTCAATGACCTTGCGAGGCTGGTCGGCGGGACGTTGAGCCGCGACCCGAATCCGATCGCGGCGGGGAGCATCATCGAAGTGGTCGTCTCGCGCGAGGAGTATTCCCGGTTCGAGGCCGGCCTCCGCCAGCTCGGTGACTTCACGGTCGAGACCCAGGCCCAATCCCTTCCCGAACAAGTCCGCATCGCGATCCGGATCGATTAATATCGGCCCGCAGGGCCTGTCGCCGGGGTACCCCCGTGCCGCCGCGCTACGTCACCCTGACGAGGGTCCCCGACCAAGCCGCCTTCGGCGGCTCGGTGCCCGCAAAGGTACACCCCGACGCCACCCGCGGGCCGCCCGCGAGCTGACTCGGGAACTTTCGCTCCTCCGCCCGGTCTAACCGGGCAGACGAATCCCTTCCCTCAAGGAGGAGCGAACAATGCGAAGCGTGTTGATCACCCTTGCCCTGGCCGCGACCCTCGCGGCCGGGGGGGCTGCTTGGTCCCGGC
>JACOUJ010000353.1 GCA_016177865.1 Candidatus Rokuibacteriota bacterium | reverse complement strand
CTCGCAACCGTTCCGGGGCGTGTGCTATTCTCGTGCCAAGCGTATGGGCGCTGCAAAGAGAACCGGGGCGGGGCACGAGCTGGCGGAGGCCACGGCGCGGGCGCTTCTGGAGGCGGCATCGGAGGGGATCGTGATCGTAAACTCCGCCGGCCGCGTGGTCGGTGTCAACCGCAAGACGGAGGAGATGTTCGGGTACGGCCGCGAGAAGTTGATCGGCCAGCCGGTCGAGACGCTTCTACCCGAGCGCTTTCGCAGCGGGCACGTCGCCCACCGCCTCAGCTACTTCTCGGAACCCCGCGTTCGGCCCATGGGGCGTGGTTTCGACCTGTCTGGTCGCCGGAAGGACGGAAGTGAGTTCCCGGTCGAAGTCAGCCTGAGCTATGCCAAGTCCGAAGAAGGACTCGTGGCGATGGCGTTCATCACCGACATCACCCAGCGCAAGCAGGCGGAGCGGCGTCTGCAAGCGCAATTTGCCGTCACCGAAGCCCTCGCGGGGTCCGCAACCCTGGCCGATGCCATCCCGGGAATCCTCCGCGCGCTGTGCGAGTGCCTGGGCTGGGAGCTAGGGGAGCTGTGGAGCCTCGATCTCGAGTCGGGCGTGCTCCGCTGGACCGGAAGCTGGTACACGCCGGGCCTCGATGCTTCGGGGTTCGAGTCGCTCAGCCGCGACATGACCTTTGCGCCCGGCGCGGGGCTTCCCGGGCTGATTCTGGTCACTGGCCAGCCCCTGTGGATTGCGGACCTTACGTCCACCATCCCCGCCGACGTGTGCTTTGTCCGGATGGGCGGCGCGCTCGAGATCGGGCTCCGCGCGGCCGTCGGCTTCCCGATCCTGATCGGGCACCGGGTCACGGGAGTCATCGTGTTCTTCAACCGCACGATGCGCCAGCCCGACGAAGATCTCCTCAAGATGATGGCCGACATCGGGAGCCGGATCGGCCAGTATATCGAGCACAGGCGGGTCCAGGGAGAGCTTGAGCGCCAGCGGGAGGCGCTCTCTCAGAGTGAGAAGCTGGCCGCCATCGGCACCCTGTCGGCGGGCCTAACCCATGAGATCAACAATCCGCTCGGGATCATCACCGCGCGGATCGACGTCATGATGGAGGAAGCGGAGGCCTACCGCTTGCCGGAGGAGCTGAAGGAGGACCTGGCTGTGCTCCGCCGGAACGCCCAGCGGGTGGCGCGGATCGCCCAGGGGCTCCTCTCCTTTGCCCGGCAGACCCCGGGGGAGCGCGTTGCTCTCAATCTGAATCAGGTGGTGGAGGAGACACTCCTCCTCGTGGACAAGCAGGCCACCAAGGAAGGGATCACGGTCGTGCGCGACCTGGCCGCCGACCTTCCCCCTATGCTCGGAAACGCCAACCAGCTTCAGCAGGTCCTCCTGAATCTGATCAATAACGCCAGGGAGGTGATGGGCCGCGGGGGGATCCTCACGGTCGCCACCGAGATTGTCGCCGGCCCGCCCAGAGGGGTGCGGTGTCGCGTTTCTGATACCGGACGCGGCATCCCGCCGGAGCACCTTCCCAAGCTCTTTGACCCGTTCTTCACGACGAAGCCTGGCGGGACCGGGTTGGGGCTCTCCGTTACGTACGGGATCGTGAAGGACCACGAAGGCGTGCTGGAAGTGCAGTCCGAGTTGGGAAAGGGGAGCCATTTCATGATGGCGTTTCCCGCACTCGCGGGAACGCGGGAGGGAACATGAGCGAACCTGCCAAGGTCCTGATCGTGGACGACGAGGAAGAGATGCTGGGGAGCTGCGTCCGGCTCCTCGGGCGGACGGGCTACCGCTGTCTGACCACGACCGATCCGGCCCACGCCCTCGCCCTGATCGAGGATCAGCGCCCCGACGTGATCCTGACCGACCTCAAGATGCCCGGCTACGACGGGATGGACGTCCTCCGACGCGCCCGCGAACTGGACCCCGAGGCCGTGGTTCTCATCTTCACCGCGCACGCCACGATCGAGTCGGCAGTGGCGGCAATCAAGGAGGGCGCCTATGATTACATCCCCAAGCCCTTCGAGGCCGAGGACCTCCGGCAGCGGACGGCCCGGGCCCTGGAGAAGCGCCGCCTGATCCGGGAGAACCGAAATCTTCGGACCCAGATCGAGACCACGTACGGGTTCGAGAACATTGTGGGGAAGAGCCAGGCGATGGCCCATGTCTTCGAGTTGGTGAGGAAAGCGGCGCGCTCCGAGGCGAACATCCTGATCCGGGGAGAATCCGGGACCGGCAAGGAGCTGATCGCGCGGGCCATCCACGCCCAGAGCCCGCGGGCCCGTGAGGCGTTTGTCCCCTTAGACTGTGCTTCGCTTCCCGAGCCGCTCCTGGAATCCGAGCTGTTCGGCCACGAACGGGGCGCGTTCACGGGCGCGGTCAGGACCAAGCCCGGGATGTTCGAGGTGGCGCATCGAGGCACGATCTTTCTGGACGAGATCCGGGATTTGCCTCTCTCGCTCCAGGCCAAGCTCCTCCGGGTCCTCCAGGAGCGGCAGGTCCGCCGGGTCGGCGGCACCAAGATGATCGATGTGGACGTTCGACTCGTTTCCGCCACGAACCAGGACCTGGCCGAGGCGGTCAAGCAGGGCACGTTCCGCGAAGACCTCTTCTATCGGGTTCACGTGATCGCGATTGCCCTGCCGCCCCTTCGCGAGCGGACCGGCGACATCCCGCTTCTCGCCTATCATTTCCTTCGGCGCTACAACCGGAGCCGGGAGACCCCGGTCGAGGAGATTTCACCAGAGGCCCTGGCGCTCCTCGAGAGCTACGCCTGGCCCGGCAATGTTCGCGAGCTTCAGAACGTGATCGAGCGCGCGTGCGTGCTCGCTGAGGGACCGCGGCTCGAAGCGCGCGACCTGCCCCCGTCGGTCCGGGGGACGAGCGGCGGTCGCCCCGCACTCCCGCGGCTCGGGGGGAAGGACCTTCCCATGAAGGCGGCGAAGGAAGAGTGGCTCCGGACCTTCGAGCGGGAGTACCTGATGGAGCTGCTCCATCGCCACGGCGGGAACGTCTCGCAGGCGGCCAAGGTCGCCCAGATCGACCGGAAGACGATCCACCGCCTCATTAAGAAGTACAGGCTCAAGTTCCGCGGCGAGTCCTGAGTGCCGGTCCAACTAACTTCGCGACCCGCCTGACGGCGTGTGCCCGTAGAGGAACGCCTTCGGCCATTTATTGAGTGTCGGTCGTCGCCGTACCTTTGCGGGCACCGAGTCCCGCCGCAGGCGGGCTTGGTCGCGCTCCGGTTAGCTCCTCCCTCGGGCCTTGTCTGGCTCGCCATTTGGACCGGCAATTGCCGTCTTCGCAGTTCGGACTGGCACCTAGTCCCTTTGGTGCCCCAGTGTGACGCATGTGCCTCAGTTTTCTGGGTACGGCCCAGGCGCCTATCCTGAAAAATCCCCATTACCCGCAACGAATTAGGCTCACTTTCGCTCCTGGCATCTCGGTTGCTTGAAGTGAGAGCGATGAGTGAGCCAGCCGCGCTGACACCAAGACCTGGAAGAGGGGCCG
>JACOUJ010000324.1 GCA_016177865.1 Candidatus Rokuibacteriota bacterium | reverse complement strand
CCTCCGTAGGTAGTCATAGACGGCCTCCCGCTGGCGCGTCAGGCGTCGCCCGCGGCCTTCGAGCCGCGCCCGGGCGCCTTCCCGGTCGGGAAATCCCCGTCCTCGCATCCGCCTCATGGCTCCAAGTATATCCCCCCAGTCCTATTTGTCAATAATAATTATTACTATTGATTTGATTTCGCTGTCGACGTTCCCGGGTGCGCTGCTCGAAAATGTAAAGCGGCCGCTCGGGAATCTCTAGGGCCGCTGCGCCCCCGCATCGCGACGCCCGATCGGGACGTAATCCCGCTCCGACGGGCCGAGATAGACCTGGCGGGGGCGGGCGATCTTCTGCTCCGGGTCCAGTCTCATCTCCTGCCACTGGGCAAGCCATCCCGAGGTGCGGGGAATCGCGAAGAGCACCGGGAACATCTCCATCGGGAAGTTCAGGGCCTGGTAGATGAGGCCCGAGTAGAAGTCCACGTTAGGGTACAGCCTGCGTGAGACGAAGTACTCGTCCTGAAGCGCGATGCGTTCCAGCTCGAGCGCGATCGGCAGAAGCGGGTTCGGCCGCGTCACCGAGAAGACTTCGTCGGCCATCTGTTTGATGATCTTGGCCCTGGGGTCATAGTTCTTGTACACCCGGTGACCGAACCCCATGAGCCGGCCCTTCCCCTCCTTCACCTGCTTGATGAACTCCGGAATGCGATCCTTTGAGCCGATCACCTGGAGCATCTTGAGGACTTCCTCGTTCGCGCCCCCATGGAGCGGGCCGTAAAGGGCCGCCGTGCCGGCGGCAACGGCGCAGTAGGGATCCACCTGGGACGAGCCGACGCTTCGGACTGCGTTGGTCGAACAGTTCTGCTCGTGGTCGGCATGGAGGATGAAGAGTACCTCCAGCGCCTTTTCCAGGATTGGGTCGGGCTTGTACTTGACCTCGGTGGTCTTGAAGAGCATGTTGAGGAAGTTCCCGGTATAGGTGAGGTCGTTGTCCGCATACGCGTAAGGCAGGCCGCGCGAGTGGCGGTAGGCAAAAGCCGCGAGCGTCGGCATCTTCGCGATGAGTCGCACGATCTGGAGATGGCGCGTCTCCCGATTCCCGTCCTTGGCCTCGGGGTAGAACGTGGAGAACGCCGCCACGGAAGAGATCAACATCCCCATGGGGTGGGCGTCGTGGTGGAAGCCATCCATGAACTTCTTCATGTTCTCGTGAATCCAGGTATGGTGGGTAATCTGCCAGGTCCAGTCGTTGAGTTCGGTGGCCGTGGGCAACTCCCCGTGGAGGAGCAGATAGGCCGTCCCCAGGTACGTGGACCGCTTGGCGAGCTGCTCGATCGGGTAGCCCCGATAGCGCAGGATCCCCTTGTCCCCATCGATGTAGGTGATGGTGCTTCGACATGAGGCGGTGTTCATGAACGCCGGATCATAGCTCATGAGACCGAAGTCATCTTCGGAAATCCGAATCTTCCGGAGATCCGTGGCGCGAATGGCTCCGTGTTCGATGGGAGCTTCGTAGGTTTTCCCGGTGCGGTTATCAATGATGGTTAGGGTCTCTCTCGTCATGGACGTCCTCCCTCTTGGGGGACCGAGCCCCTTGGTCTTCCATCACGGAAGCAAGACAGGTGCCAGAACGCGGGATGGAGAAACACTCATGAACACAGACTCTTTGGCGCGGCGAATGCCGGTGGACTGGGGCGGTCTTGCCTCACTTGATGCCCGAATGCCTCAGCGCTTCACCAGACCCGGAATCCCGGCGACGTCAGCGGCGTCGTGGTCGCGAGGCGGAACAGGGTCGGACCGTAGGCGATCACGATCAGGAGAGCGGCCAGCGCGAGCCACGGCCTCAGCCGATCCAGTACCGCCGGCGCGGCCTCGGGTCCCGAGAGCGCCGCCGCGAACTCGGGCACCGAGGGCGCTGGCGCCCGCGACGCGACCAGGGTGAGCACCAGGTTGAGGAAGTAGAGCAGCACGCTCACGAAGAGAATCGTCCCGCCGATTCCGCTCAGCATCAGGTAGGACCGCCATTCCGGGTTGAGATAAGGCGCGGCGCCGATCATCGTCCGTCGAGGCATTCCCTGGAGCCCGAGCTGATGCATGGCGTGGGAGAAGAGCGCCATCCCCCCGAACCAGAGCCAGACCTGCCAGAGCCCGAGCCCCCGACTCCACAGCCCCCGGCCCGAGAGGTACGGGATGAGCCAGTAGGTGATCCCCATGAAGGTTAGCGTCACGGCCGAGCCTACCGTGAGGTGGAAGTGGCCGGGGATCCACGCCGTGTTGTGGACCACGAGGTTCAGGTTGAACGACGCGTTGATCAACCCCCCGGCGCCGCCGAAGGTGAAGAGGAGCATCGCGAGCACCTGGGCTGCCACGGAGGGGTCCCCCCAGGGGAGTTTCCCGAACCAGGCGATCCATCCCCGGCCGCCTCGCGCCCGGGCCCCGGTCTCCAGCGAGGCCACGACGTTGAAGAACGTCAGGAGGCTCGGGAAGAAGACCGCGAAGGTGATGAAGGCATGGAGGAGCTTCCACCCCTCCTCGATCCCCGGATCGGTGAACTGGTGGTGGAACCCGAGCGGAATCGAGAGAACAAGAAACAGGATGAATGAGACGCGGGCCAGGGTATCGCTGAAGAGCCGCCCTCCGGCCTGCCGCGGCACCAGAGTGTACCAGGAGATATACGCGGGAAGCAGCCAGAAATAGACGATGGGGTGGCCGGTGAACCAGAAGAGGACGCGGGCGAGGAGGGCATCGGTGG
>JACOUJ010000323.1 GCA_016177865.1 Candidatus Rokuibacteriota bacterium | reverse complement strand
GCGGGTCGCCCTCGGCCGGGCCCTTGCCGTGGATCCGGAAATCCTGCTCCTTGACGAACCGCTCTCGGCCCTGGACGCCCCCACGCGCCGTCAGTTGAGAAGCGACCTGATGAGCGTCATCCGCGAATGGGGGAAGACCGCAGTGCTGGTGACACACGACCTCGCCGAGGCGTTCCAGATTGCTGATCGGCTCGTCGTCTACCAGAACGGCCGGGTCGTGCAGACGGCTCCCAAGGGAGAAATCCTCCAACGGCCGGCGACCAAGGATGTGGCCCGGCTGATGGGGATTCGCAACATCCTCCAGGGCTCGGTCGTGAAGGCCACGCCCGATCTGATCCAGCTCCGATGGCGAGATGAGCTCCTGGAGGCTGCGAACTCGCCCACGCTGGCCTATACCGGATCGCCGGGGACCCCAATCACCTTTTGCATCCGGCCGGAATATATCCGGCTGATCCGGAAGGATCGGAGCGAGCCGACTCCGGGCACCCACCCCAATCTGTTGCGGGGCGAACTGATCGGCGAAGAGGACCAGGGGCCCGTTCAGACCCTCTATTTTCGCCTTGACGCCTCCGGGGAGCCGAGTCAGGGGGCCCACGATCTGGAGATTGACGTCCCACGCCAGGTGTACGAAATATTGGAAATCAGTCGAGATCGCCGTTGGGCGGTCTTTGTCAACAGGGGCTCGATCCAGGTCCTCCCGGGCGTATGAACGCCGTCCTTGAGCTTGACAAGACCGTGGTGCGCCGCGGAGGGCGAGCGGTCTTACAGGTGGAGCACCTCTCCGTGATCCGGGGCGAGGTGCTGGCCATCATCGGACCGAACGGGGCCGGGAAATCTACTCTCCTCCGGATCCTTGGGTTGCTCGATCGGCCTACGGAGGGAACCGTCCACTTTCGCGGGGAGGCCGTGGATTGGAGGTCTCCCCTCGTCCCTCTTCGCCGGCGGATGGCGTCGGCCTTTCAGGAGCCCTGGCTTTGCGATGCCACCGCCTTTTCCAACGTGGCGCTGGGGCTCAGGTTCCGAGGTCTCCCCTCGCCCGCAATCCGAGAGCGCGCGGGACACTGGCTGGCGCGCTTCGGTGTCGGCCACCTGGCCAACCGTCAGGCGCGGACTCTCTCCGGCGGGGAGGCCCAGCGAGTCGCGCTGGCGCGGGCCCTGGTCCTTGAGCCAGAAGTGCTGTTCCTCGACGAGCCGTTCTCATCGCTCGACCAGCCGACGAGGGAAGCCCTCGTTGACGATCTCGGGATGATCCTTCGCCAGGATCACGTTACGACAGTCTTCGTGACCCACGCGAGGGAAGAGGCCTTGGCCCTGGGAGACCGGGTCGCGGTGATGATGGACGGGCAGATCCTCCAGGTTGATGCCCCGACTCGACTGTTCCGCGCGCCGATCTCCGAAGGGGTCGCGCGGTTTGTCGGGGTCGAAACCATCCTGGAAGGACGGGTGGTGAGCCAGCAGGAGGGGATTGCCGTGGTGGAAGTGGAGGGGCAAAAGATCGAGGTGGCCTGCCGGGCCACACCCGGGGCCACGATCCTGTTCGGCCTGCGCCCTGAAGACTTCACCCTGGCCTCGCCGGAAGGTCTCGCCCTTGCATCGAGCGCCCGGAACCACCTTCTCGGAATCATCGTCCGTCTCCACCCGTCCGGGGCCCTCCTCCGGGCCGTGGTCAACTGCGGCTTCTTCTTGACAGCCCTCGTGACCCGCCAGTCCGCGGAGAGCCTCGGACTCGAGGAAGGGGGACAGGTTCTGGTGGCCTTCAAGGCCACAGCCCCTCACGTGCTTCGCGCCGACCTTGACAAAGAAGGGCAGAGTTTGTAGCATACTGCCATAGTGTACGTAGAACCAAGGAGGGCGACGTGACCGGAGGTTCCGGTGACTAGCCGAATCGGCGGAAGGGTACGCCAGCATCGAAGGATGCTGGCGTTTTTTGTTCCTCGAACGGATCAATGTCCCGCCAAGGGAGGGAGCCTATGATTGATCGGGAAATGCTTGTCGAGCGGCTCACCCACGAGAATGAGGAATTTCGTCGCCTTCGGGAAGAACACCAGGGATATGAACAGGAGTTGGCCGATCTGAATGGCCGCCAGTTTCTGACCGCGGACCAGCAGTGGCGTCGAAGCGAGCTGAAAAAGCTCAAGCTGATTGCCAAGGATCGGATGGAGGCCCTCCTGCGCCAAGCGTCGAAGTCGGCCGAGGCAACAGCCTGAGGAGCCGATGGCGCGGGAGGGAAGCGGCTTTTCGGGCTTGACCCATCTGGATGAAGAGGGCCAGGCCCGGATGGTGGACGTGACCGCGAAGGCGGAGACGGCGCGGGAGGCCCGGGCCCGGGCGGTCCTCCGCATGCGTGCGGAGACCCTTCTCGCCATCAAGGCCGGCCAACTCGCCAAGGGAGATGTCCTGGGTGTCGCACGGGTGGCTGGGATCATGGCGGCCAAGCGCACAGCAGAGCTGATCCCTCTCTGCCATCCCTTAAAGCTCACCGGGATTGACGTCCGCTTTGAATTGGACGAGGCCGCTTCCGCCGTAATGATTGAGGCGCGGGTGCGGACGGTGGATAAGACCGGGGTGGAGATGGAAGCGTTGACCGCGGCCGCCGTGGCCGGCCTCACGATCTATGATATGGCGAAGGCCGTGGACCGCGGGATGGTGCTCAGCGAGATCTCGCTCCTGGAGAAGGCCGGGGGCCGAAGTGGGCACTGGGTCCGTCGGCCGGAGCGGTCCGGTTTCTCCTAAGCGCCGCGTGCGAAACGTGACCTATGAAGGCCGCACTGATCTACACCGATGACTACAACCGCTATGACTATGGCGCGGGGCATCCGCTCCGGATGGAGCGGCTCAGGCTCACGTATGATCTGATCGACGCGTGCGGCCTCACCCGCCTCCCGACCGTTCAGGTGCTTCCCCCCGAAAGACCCGGCGAAGAGTGGATTCTCGGATACCATAGCCGGGAGTACGTGGAAGTCCTCCGGTCCGCAAGCGTGGGCGTGGCCGTCCCGGGGGCCTACCGCTTTGGCCTGGGCCCCGGAGATAACCCCATCTTTCCGGGAATGTACGACGTCGCCTCTCTGGCGGTGGGGGGGTCCCTGCTCGCGGCCCGCCTCGTGGCGTCGGGGGAGGCAGACCGTGCCTTCTCGTTTGCCGGCGGCCTCCATCACGCCTTCCCCGACCGGGCTTCGGGCTTCTCTGCTACCTGAACGACGCGGTCATCGCCATTCAATTCCTTCTGGAGCGTGGACTGCGAGTCTGTTATGTAGATATCGACGCCCATCATGGCGACGGCGTGCAGCATGCCTTCTATCGTGACCCCCGCGTCCTGACGATCTCCACCCACGAGCGGGGGGATCGCCTCTTCCCCGGCACCGGGTTCGTGGACGAGTTGGGGGAGGGGCCGGGGCGCGGCTACGCGGTGAATGTCCCGCTTCAGCCGTTCACCGACGACGAGGTCTACCTCGAGGCCTTTGAAGCAATCGTCCCGCCTTTGATGACGGCCTTCAGGCCGGACGTGGTAGTCGCTCAGCTCGGAATTGACTCCCACCGGACGGATCCCTTGACCCATCTCGCGCTGACGGTCAACGGCTTCGCCCGGGCCGTTCGACGGATCTTGGATCTCTCGCCTCGCCTGGTGGCTCTGGGCGGGGGCGGCTATGACCTTGGCAACGTGGCGCGGGCCTGGACCATTGCGTGGGCCCTGATGAATGGGATCGAGCCGCCGACGGATCTCCCTCCAGGGTTTCGCCCCGGGGTCAGCTCATTCCGCGCAGCCACGCTTTGGGACCCGCCGCACCAGGAGACGGACGAACATCGCCGCTGGGCCCGGGAGTTTGCGTCCCGCCAGGTCCAGCGGATCCAGGAAACCATCTTTCCTCTTCTCGCCGCCTGAGAGCCGCAGGCGGCCCCGCGGGCCCCCGCCTGGCCACGATCCTCAGCATTGAGCGAACCTCGAGCGGTGTGATACCCTGAAGTACTTATTGTGTTCCACCGACGGAAGAGATGAGAGGGTGCTTCATTACCTTCGAAGGGGTTGAAGGGGCTGGGAAGACCACCCACGTCCGCCTCCTGGCAGAGTGGCTTCGTCAACAGCACTTGGGGGTGGTCGAAAGCCGAGAGCCCGACGGGACCCCCCTCGGGGAGGCCATCCTCTCCATCTTTCACATTGAGGGCGTGGCGATCAGCCCCTTGACTGAACTCTTCCTTTTCGAGGCGGCGCGTCACCAGCACCTGACCGAGTTGATCGAGCCAGCCCTGGCCCGGGGCCAGGTGGTCCTCTGCGATCGTTTTGCCGACTCGACCCTGGCCTACCAGGGATACGGACGGGGCTTGGATTTGGAAGAGGTGGACAAGCTGAATCATTGGGCGACCCTGGGCATGAGGCCCGATCTGACGATCCTCTTAGATCTGGAGATTCCGGCGGCGTTCGAGCGGATTCGAGGACGCCCCCTCGATCGCTTCGAACAGGCCGGCCTCGAATTCCACGAGCGGGTGCGCAAGGGGTACTTGGAGATAGCCGCTCGGGAGCCGGGGCGGATTCTCCCCCTGGCGGCGGATCGGCCAGTGGAGGCGGTGCAGGCCGAGATCCGCGATCGGGTGATGAGGCTCCTTCACACGCGGGGGATTCGGTCGTGAGCTTTGAGGGAATTCTGGGCCAGCCCCGCGCCGTCCATTTCCTCAAACACGCCGTCGAGGCCGATCGGGTCGCCCACGCCTACGCCTTTGTCGGGCCATCGGGCGTGGGACGAAGGCTGACGGCCCTCGCGTTCGCTCAACGATTGCTCTGCCCGGAGGGCCGCGGGTGCGGGTCCTGCTCCTCGTGCCGGAGGGTGATCGCTCTCTCCCACCCGGACCTCCATCTGATCCAGCCCACCCCTCCTCCGGACAATCCGAAGGGAGGAGTGGCCATTCGGATCGCAGAGGCCCGGGCCTTGGTGCACGGGGCCGGTCTCTATCCGCTCGAGGGGGCGTGGAAGGTGTTTATCCTCGACGACGCCGAGCGGATGACCCTCGAAACGGTCAACGCCCTTCTCAAGACACTGGAGGAGCCTCCGCCCCGGACGATTCTCGTCCTGATCCTTGGGCACGTGCGCCTCCTTCCCGCCACCGTGCTCTCCCGCTGCCAGGTTGTGCGGTTCCGTCCGTTGGCCGACGAACTGGTGATTGATCTCTTGACGGGACGCGCCAATCTCGCTGAGGAGACCGCGAGGGTGCTTGCTCGGGTCGCCCAGGGGCGGATCGGCCTGGCGCTGACGGCCGCAACCGACGGCTGGCTTGAGGATCGGGATCGTCTCATCACTCAGCTTTTGGAAGGCCGCGTGGACGAGATCTTTGCCCTCGCCGAAGAGGTCGGGCGGGATCGCGCTCGCGTTGAGCGTTTGGTGGAACTGTGCTGGTTCTGGTTCCGGGACCTTCTTATCCTGAAGGGAGGCGGGGGGCCAGGGCTTCTCATGAACGGGGATCGGGCCGACTCGCTCTCCGCCCAGGCCCATCTCCTTTCTCTCGAGGCGATTGCTTCACGCCTCGACCAGGTCAAGGCGGTGTGGGCGGGGCTTCAGGGCAATGTGAGCCCGCGCCTCTCACTCGAGGTGGCCCTCACCCACCTGGCCATGTCCGAGGCAGCATAATGGAGCCAATGAACCAGATTGAGCTTGACGCCGTTGGCCCGTATTTGGTGGGGATCCGCCTCCGGGAGCCCGCGAAGGCGGATGATCACCGGGTCGAGGGATTCCGTCCGCGCGTGGGGGAGTTCTGCGTGGTCGAGGTTCCGAATGGCAACGCCGTGGGGGAGGTCCGGCGGCCTGTGCGACCTCTCCCCGAGGGGAAGCGAAATCGGACTTTTCCCCGCGTCATTCGCGCGGCCAACCATGAAGAGGTGGCAGAGTGGAGACGCCTCCGGGAGCGCGAGAAGCAGGTGCTCATGACGTGCCTGATTCGCGCCAGGAGCCACCGTCTCCCCATCAAGGTGGTAGACGTCGAGATCACGCCGGACGGTCGGCGGGTGACCGTCTCTTTCGCGGCGGAGAATCGTGTCGATTTCCGCGAGCTGGTGAAAGAGATGGCCCGTGAGTTTCGCGCCCGAATTGAAATGCGGCAGATCGGGGCCCGAGATGTCACCAAGCTCGAGGACGGGATTGGTCCCTGCGGCCGCCAGCTCTGCTGCTCTTCATACCTCCGGAAGTTCGACCCGATTTCGGTCAAGATGGCCAAAGCCCAGGATATGCCATTGACCGACAGCCGGCTCCTCGGCAACTGCGGCCGGCTCAAGTGCTGTCTTCTGTATGAGTTCTCGATGTACGAGGACCTTCGCTCGCGTCTGCCCCGCGTGGGGTCTGCCTGCCAGGCCGATTGCGGCGGCGGCGGGTGCATGCAGGGGCTCGTCAAGTCGGTTCGCGTCTTGAAGGAAACGGTCGTCGTAGGCTTTGCCGATGGGACCCAGGCGGAGCTGCCGCTCGAGCAGTTGACGTGGGAGGGGAGGCCTCACGTCAAGCCGTTATAGCAGGCTGATGAAAAAGACCCATCTGCGGTGTTGGCATCGTCGCTCGTCGGTCCAACGTATGACCGAATACGCCTCCCTCCTCGCTCCTCGCCGCCTTGCATCTGGACCTTTTTGATCAGCCTGTGGAACACTAGCTTGCGATCCTTATGACGACCCAGCGGAGGTTCTACCTGACTACTCCCATCTACTATGTCAACGCCACCCCCCACCTCGGCCACGCGTACACCACCCTCATCGCTGATACCATCTGTCGCTACCGGCGGCTGGCTGGCGACTCCGTCTACCTTCTGACCGGGACCGACGAGCACGGGGACAAGATCGCCCAGGCCGCGGCGAAGGCCGGCGTCCCGCCGCAAGAGTATACGGACAGGATCGCGGCGGAGTTTCGCAAGACCTGGGATCGGCTCGGCGTGCGGTACGACGACTTCATCAGGACCACGGAGCCTCGGCACAAGGCCGTGGTTCAGGAGATCCTACAAAGGCTCTGGGATTCCGGGGAAATCTACTTCGGGAAGTACGGCGGCCAGTACTGCTACGGATGCGAACGTTTCTACACCGAGAAGGAGATTGTCGACGGCAAATGCCCCGACCATCAAACGCCGCTTGTGCACATCGAGGAAGAAAACTACTTCTTCAAGATGTCAAAATACCAAGACTGGCTCATCAAAGAGATCGAGAGCCGGTCCGACATGATCCGACCCGAGCGGTACCGGAACGAGATCCTCGGGTTTCTTCGAGAGCCGTTGACAGACTTGTCGATTAGCCGGCCGCGGACCCGGCTTGAGTGGGGGATCCCGCTCCCTTTCGATGATCGCTACGTCACCTATGTCTGGTTTGACGCTCTCATCAATTATGTGAGCGCCCTCGGCTGGCCCGACGGGTCGCTCTTCAGGGAGTTCTGGTCGCACGCCCAGCACCTGATCGGCAAGGACATCTTGAAGCCCCACGCGGTGTACTGGCCCTGCATGCTCAGGGCGGCGGGGATCGAGCCGTACCGCCGCCTGAACGTCCACGGATACTGGGGGCTCGGTGGAGGGAAGATGTCCAAGTCCATTGGCAACGTCGTGGAGGCCTTGGCCCTCGCGGACAAATATGGTCATGATGCCTTCCGCTACTTCCTTCTCCGAGAGATGGTCTTTGGACTTGACGCCAACTTCTCCGAGGAGGCGCTCGTCGCGCGGCTGAACGCCGATCTGGCGAATGACCTCGGCAACCTGGTGAGCCGCGCGACGACGATGATTCAGAACTTCGGCGGAGGGGCGGTCCCGACGTTTGGGGCGGAGACCCCTTTGGAGGCCGAGCTCCGCGCCTCCCTCGAAAAGGCGCGGGGCGAGGTCCACGAGGCCATGCAGGAGTTCGCCTTTCATCGGGCGCTAACCGCGGTCTGGGAGTTCATTGGGGTGGTCAATCGTTACGTTGACGGGACCGCGCCGTGGACTCTGGCCCGGGCGCCGGCTCAGGCCGAACGCCTTCGGACGGTCCTCTACGCTCTCGCCGAGAGCCTTCGGTGCCTGTCCATTCTCTTGGCCGCCTTCCTCCCCCCGACGGCGGAGCGGATTCGCGCTCTCCTTGGTCTCGGCGGAGAGCCATTCAGCTTGGCTGATCTCGAGTGGGGGCGGCTGGCCCCGGGGACGCAGGTGGCGAAGGCCACGGCACTCTTCCCGAGGGTGGAGCAGGGGGGGGGCCGTCAAAAGATCCCCGGCCATCGCGGCAGCAAGAAGGGGGCGCGAGAGATGATTTCGATGGACGATTTCTCAAAGGTGGATCTCCGCGTGGCTCAGGTCGTCGCCGCCGAGCGGGTCGAGAAATCGAAGCGCCTCCTCAAGCTCACCGTGCAGGTGGGCGATGAAACCCGCACGCTGGTGGCGGGGATCGCCGAACACTACGCGTCTGAAGAACTGGTCGGTCGCAAGGTTGTGATCGTCGCCAACCTCGAACCGGCCACACTCATGGGCATCGAGTCCCAGGGGATGATCCTCGCGGCGTCCGACGGGTCCTCGCTTGCCCTCCTCGCCCTCGATCGCGACCTGCCCCCCGGCGCCAAGGGCAGCTGAGGCCGTGGTATAATCGGCCGCGATGAAGTTTCTCTGCGTGGAATGCGATGAGGCGATGAAGCTCCTCCGGACCGAGGGGCCCGACGAAGGCTCGCTCACCGTGGCCTTTGGCTGCCCTCGGTGCGGTCGGCAGGTGGCGATGCTCACCAATCCGTGGGAGACTCAGTTGGTCCGGACCCTGGGGGTCAAGGTGGGCGGGCGCGCGGAGGCGGCCGAGCCGTTTGAGCAGATCCGTTCCACCCTCGGGACTCAGCGCGAGGAAGCCTTTGTCAGTGAGGGCGAGATAGGCGAGGGACCGGGCTGCCCTTTCGCCGCCATGATTCCTGGCTTTGACTCCACTGTCGCCGGCGACGTAGCCTGGACGCCAGAGGCGGAGGCGCGGATCGAGCGAATTCCGAACTTCATCCGCCCCATGGCCAAAAAGGCCATCGAGCGATTTGCCCAGGACAAGGGGTACGGGACCATCACCGAGGCGGTGATGGATGAGGCCCGCACCGCCATCGGGATGTAATCGGTCGGACGAGCCGCCGACCTCCTTCTCTCCTTCCTCACTTCCTCCCGTATTGCCGGTGACAGCGCGGACACCGGAGCCATCCATGCTGGACCCGCTTGACGATCCACACGCAGTGAGGACAGAGCTGAAGCCTCCGCCAGGCTAAGATCCCGCCCCAGGCCAGGAGTCCGAGCGCGACCAGGCTCGCGAGGACGGCGGCCATCACGTCCATCGCGCTGAGCTTCCTTCAGCGGGAATCGTCGGGCAGAACGAGAGGGGAAGGTTCGAGCAATCGGAGCGGGCCCGAGGCGGCGGCCCAGGTCGGGGGCCGGCCCGCGAAGAGGAGCTCACGAAAGGCCTGGAGCGGCTCGGGGAGAACCTCGGGGGAGCGGGAGAGTCGCTCAACGAGCCCCTCAGCGTCGTCCGTGGCCATTTGGGTGATCGCGCCCACATGGCGGAAGAGACGACGGACCTTCTTGGTGACGGACGCCTCCACGGAAGAGGGGCTCAGGGCGGTGGCAAGCTCGGCCAGGGTTGCGGTCAGGCCATTCTCCGGAGCCGCATATCCAACGACCTTCTGCTCGATCACCGGCTCTCCGTTTCCATCCGTCAGGTGGTCGTACTCGAGGAGGATGAGGAGCTGTCCTTCCAGGGTGGGCAGGAGCGCCTTCGAGTACTGGAGCCGCACATGATAGAGGCGGCGGCGGGGATCGGCGAAGAGAAGCTTGAAATGGCCGGTCGCTCCGGCGCCGTCGTCGAGCCAGAAGCCTTCCTCCCGTCGCTCAATCCGATAGCGCCCCACCTTGAGGACTCGGGCGAGCGTGGCGGCGAAGTCAGGATGGTCCAGAAGAAACTCAAAGACCTCCGGCCGGCTGCGCGAGGTCATCCCGCCGACCGAGTGGGAGAACAACGCCTGGTTTAGGACCGACTGGGCCTTCTCTCGCCCGTCAGGACCCAGGCCATCGAGCGGAATCCCCGGATCTACGAGTGCGACCCCTTGCCTCGGGGACGCCTCATCGGCGGCTGCGGGGAGAACGCCCCCCAGGAAGAACATGAGGAAAAAGAGCCCAAGCACGACCGTATTGTACACGAATCGCCGGGCCGCGCGAAGCGGTGGGAAGATCGGCGTCGTAAGGTCAACGAGACTAGCCATCTAACCTTTGACGGAGAACCCGGCCGATTCATTCGAGAAACCTTCGGACGCGACCCCGGTGTATCCCACTGATCTGTTAATTTTTCTGACGACTGGTGATCACAGTGTCAGCGACTGAACGCGTCCGCTCATTGCTGGGTAGTGCTGAGCGACGACATCAAACCTCTGAAGTTGTAGCACTTTTCCTCTAAACATTCCCGCCTGGCACCGTCCTTGCTGTCAAGCTAAGAGAAGACGATTCACCTACCACACGTCAAACCTGTTTGAAGATCTTGCTGGCTTTGAATACACAGTTGCACTGATGGCCCGAAAGGAGAAGCCGGGACATGAAGACACACGACGGGCTCAATCGCCGGACCGTGAAGGATATCGAACGCTTCTTGAAGGAAGAGGCCGCGCGCGCTCGAGAGACGATCCGAGGTGTTATGGCCGAACGCTCGAAGAACGAGGTTGGTCGATCCTCAGACCTGATGGCGCGGGCGACCGAGAGCTTGCAGGATGAGATGCAGGTGGCGTTTGTCGACCGCCTGAACCGTCAGGTCAGCCAGATCGAGGAAGCCCTCGAGCGGCTCGCCCGGCAGGACTATGGCCTCTGCCGGGACTGCGGGGAGTTCATCGGGGTGGCGCGGCTGAGGGCGCTGCCATTCGCCCGGCTGTGCCGGCCCTGCCAAGCGCGCGCAGAAGAATCTCCCAAAGATGTGGCAGATCACGCGACCCCGGTCGCGGTGGCGGTGGAAGATGACTGGATCAGGAAAGAACTGGAATAGGCCGCGAGCGAGAAGGCCACGACGTTGACGCGAATTGACGCGGACACGAATCAGGGCGTCGTGCATCTGAACGGCATTGTGGAGAATGCCGCGATGAGGAACCGGGCGGCCGAACTGGCGCGGCAAGTCCGGGGCGTCCGCGACGTCGTGAACAATCTAAGAGTCCAGAGTAGCCAAGCCGGCGAAGGCCCCTAGGCCGACCCCGGAAGAAAAGGAGTGAGAAGAATGAAAGGCGCAGTTGCAATCCTGATGGTCGCGGCTCTTGTCGCGTTGAGCCTTCCCGCTGAGGCCGGCGTCCCTACCGAGCAACTGAAGGGGGCGACGGATCAGGTCTTACGGATTCTTCAAGACCCCGAGATGCGGAAGCCCGATAAGGTCGAGGCGCGCCGCCAGCAGATCCGAACCGTGGCAAATGAGATTTTTGACTGGCAGGAGACGGCCAAGCGGGCCCTCGCGCAGCACTGGCAGCAGCGGACGCCTCAGCAGCGCGAGGAATTCTCAAAGCTCTTCGCGGATCTCATCGAGCGCGCCTACGTCGGCAAGCTCGAGCGCTACAACGGAGAGCGGATCGTCTACGCGGGAGACGCCGTCGAGGGAGACCAGGCTACGGTCAAGACCAAGCTGATGACGAAGACAAGCACCGAGGTGCCGATCGACTACCGCATGCTCAAAGAGGGCGAGCGCTGGCGGGCCTACGATGTGACGATCGAAGGGGTCAGCCTGG
>JACOUJ010000322.1 GCA_016177865.1 Candidatus Rokuibacteriota bacterium | reverse complement strand
CCCTCCGCGGCCTTTATGAAGTCCCCGCCGCAACAACTGGAAGAAGCAGAGGCCCGGCGCCTCTTGGGGCGATACATCGCGGGGGAGGAATAGCCTGAACAAAACCTTCCCTTAGCCGGGGCTGCGAAACGAAAGAATCGAAAGGTGTCGATGTCAGTCCTTGACGGGGCGCGAGGCGCCGCCATATAATCCCCGGCGTAGGAACCTCCCACCAATTGAAGAGGCGCGGGGGGGACTCCCGATCGTGGAGGAGGCTGTCGTGGGGCATACCTCAGCCGTTTCTGTCACCGTCGCTTCCGAGCCGCCCTTACCCCGGGGATCTGGCGTCTCGTGACTGATCCGAACGTTCGTCGTCTTCAGGAGTCACTCGGCGCAATCACCGCCAACCTCAGCGCCCTCCAGGCCGAGATGGATCGGCTCGTGCAGATCGGCCCTCCCAGGGGGAAGAAGAGCCCTGCCAAGGTGGAGCCTCACGCTGAAGGGGCCGAGGCGCCTATCGGGGTGCCTGTGAACGGCGAGCGGCTTTCTCGCCCAGGGCTTCAGGACCTGCCGGTTCTCCCTCCCCCCGGGGTGGAGATCGGGGAACTGCTTGGGCCCATCTTCGAGCGGGTGAGCCGGACGGTCCGGGTCGAACGGCTCATTTTTTTCCTCAGGGAGACGGGCGAGGATTCCCTGACCCCTCGGGCCAGCCGAGGATTCCGTCGCGATGATCTCACGAGCTTTTCACTCGGGCTCGGGGAAGGGATCACGGGGCGCGCCTTCCATGAAGGCCGCCCCATCACGGCCTCCGTTCCGGCCCCGGGGAGTGGGCCGGGGAATGGAATGGATCCCCTCGTCTCCCGCTTTCCGGTCCGCGAGGCCATTGCGCTGCCCGTGCGATCGGACACGAACATCGTTGGGGTCCTCTACGCGGGCCGCACCTCGCCGATTGCCTTTGAGGATTCAGACTTGGTCCTGCTCGCCTTTTTCGCGGACCGGATTGGGACCTGGGTGCACGCGGCCGCCGTTTTCGGCCGGATGCACCACCAGGTGGCTCGGCTGAAGGAGCTGATCCATCTCTCCTTGAAGATCACCTCATCCCGAGAGCCCTCCCATATCTTCGCCTCCACGGCTGAAGTTGGGGCCGGGCTCCTGCGGGTTGAGACGGCCGCCATCGTCGTGGTGGACCCCGACGGGACGTTGACCATTCAGGGAAGCGTGGGCTTCCCCCCGGGGTTCGCGGCTGAGTGGCGAGGCCGGCGAAGCGAGGGCGTCGTGGGAGGGGTGGTGCAAACCGGTCAACCGTTTATCTCGACCGACCTTCTTGCTTCTCCCTCGCCCGTGTTCCCCTTCGGGCCGAAGTTTCCGGGGCGAGGCCTGCTTCTCCTGCCCCTCAAAGTGCATGACGAGACCTTCGGATGCCTCGTCTTGGCTGACCCCCGACCGCGAGTGTTTTCCTCCGAAGAACTGGAGGTCGCAACCCTGCTCGCAGCCCAGGCGGCGTTGGCTATTGAGAACGCGAGGCTGTACGGCCAGGCCCGCCACGCGTATGAGGACTTGAAGGCCGCGCAGGATCAGCTCGTCCTGACGGAGAAGACGCGGGCCCTGGGCGAGATTGCGGGTGGGATCGCCCATGACTTCAACAACATCTTGGCCATCATCCTGGGGACGGCCGAGCTGATGCTCGAACGGGTCCAGAACCCCTCCACCCGGAAAGGGCTCGAGACCATCGAAGAAGCGGCTTGGCGCGGCGCGGAGACTGTCCGGCGGCTCCAGCGGTTCGCCGCAACCGGGGGGGAAGAAGAGTTCGTTCCCGTGAACCTCAATGCCATCATCCTCGATGCGGTGGGGGTCACGCGCCCCAGGTGGAAGGATGAGGCCGAGGCTCAGGGACTGCGGGTTGAAGTCGCCACTGATCTGGAAGAGCTGCCCCCGATCCAGGGGAATCCCGTCGAGCTTCGAGAGATGGTCGTCAACCTCCTTTTCAACGCCTTGGACGCGATGCCCGAGGGCGGACGGGCGGTCGTCGAGACCCGCTCCGGTGGTGGGATGGTCGAGGTGTCCGTCTCGGATACCGGGATCGGGATGTCAGAGGAGACCCGTCGGCGGATCTTCGATCCGTTCTTTACCACCAAGGGCCCGCGCTATTCGGGCCTCGGTCTGGCGGTGGTGCATGGAGTCGTGGCGCGCCACCACGGACAGGTCGAAGTGTCGAGTGAAGAAGGGAAGGGGACCACGTGCATGATCCGTCTCCCTGTCGGCTCGGCGGTGACGACATCCCGGCAGAGTCCTCCGCTGATCAAGATCCCTGGACGTCCAGCCGAGGTCCGGGAACCGGCTCGCATCCTCGTGATCGAGGACGAGACCCACATCCGGGGTCTCTTGGTTCAAATTCTCGCGAGCGAGGGCCACACCGTGCGGTGGGCCGTGGACGGGCAACATGGTTTGGCCCTGTTCGAGAAGGAGGAGTTCGACATCGTGTTTACGGACCTCTCGATGCCCGAGGTCTCGGGGTGGGAGGTGACGCACGCGGTGAAAAAGACTGATCCCCGGATCCCCGTGATCCTCGCCACGGGGTGGGGGGATCAACTCGATCCTCAACGCCTGCAAGAGAGCGGCGTTGACCTGGTCCTGGCCAAGCCATTCGCCGTCGAACAAGTCCTCTCGGCCCTGACCGACGCCCTGGCCCTTCGCCGTCCCGTCCCCCGGTGACCCACCCCGTTTCCCCCGCGTCCTCCCGTGCCCCGGCGGGCCGCGATTGACGTCGGGACCAATACGGTCCGACTCCTTGTAGTGGAGGGCGAGACCCGAGAGGGGCTCCGGGTCCTCCACGAGGAGCAGATCATCACGCGACTGGGCCAGGGGCTCGCGCCGGGCAAGCCCCTTCATCCCGAAGCGGCACGGAGTCGGGGAGTCGCGGAGATCCAGGTCATCGGGACGAGCGCTCTTCGGGAGGCGCGAGACCCGAGTGCCTTTGCTCGGGCCCTTCGTGAAACAACCGGACTGGACCTCCTCGTGATTTCCGGGGAAGAGGAGGCCCGCCTGGCCCTTCTCGGGACCAGGTGGGGGCTGGAGCTTCCCTCTCATTTTCTCCTGATGGACATCGGCGGGGG
>JACOUJ010000321.1 GCA_016177865.1 Candidatus Rokuibacteriota bacterium | reverse complement strand
GATACGTACGCCTTCGAAGATCACCGCGACCTGATCGGCAAGGTCGACGTCGTGAGTGTTGCCGTCCCAACGCCGCTCCATTACCCAGTCACCCGTGACCTCCTCGAGGCCGGGATCCACGTCCTCGTCGAAAAGCCCGTGACCCCGACGCTTGCGGAGGCCGAGGAGCTCTTTCAAATTGCCCGGGTACACCAACGGGTCCTCCACGTGGGGCACGTGGAGCGGTTCAACGGGGCTGTCCAGGAACTCAAGAAAATTGTCGTGAATCCCATTCTGATCGAATCCCGCCGTCTTGGTCCCTTCACGCCGCGGGTGACTCACGACGGGGTCGTGATGGACCTGATGATCCACGACCTTGACATTATCTTGAACCTTGTGGACTCCCCCGTGCGTCGGCTCACGGCTCTCGGCCGCCCCGTCCAGTCGGCCTCGACCGATGTTGCGAATGTCCAGCTCGAATTCGAGACTGGGGCGCTCGCGACGATCACGGCGAGCCGGGCAACGGAGGACAAGATTCGGACACTCGCCATCAGCCAGCCCGACGCCTACATCTTTCTTGATTACACGGATCAGGAAATCCACATCCATCGCCGGACCGCGGCTGAGTACGTCCTGAACCGAGAATTCATTCGGTACAAGCAGGCGGCGTTCGTTGAACACCTCTTCGTCCACAAAGAGAACCCCCTGAAGCTCGAGATCCTCCACCTGCTGCAAGCGGTCCGCGAGTTCCGCCGAACCGGTCGGCGGGACCTTGCGGATGGCGAAGACCTCCGGTCGCTCGCAGTCGCCCTTGAGGTTGAGCAGCTGATCCGTCGGGGTCAAATGTCGGCCCCTTTCTCGTAAGGCACGGGCAGGACTCTCGAAGAAACACTCCTTCGTCCCGGGTTATCCCCATTGAACCGGTCCGACGCACGAGGCCTGGGGCGAGAGGCCTGAGCGAGGCCGAAATGCCAGAGGCTGAGCCAGCACAGTGCCCCCCGGAGGCCGAGCGAGGACGTTGCCCGCAGGGACGGGCCCGCGAGGCCGAGATGAACGAGGGGGACGGGGCGGGGAAACCGAGATGAATGTTAACGCGCCTCCCGAAGGAGCGACACTCGGCCTGATCGCAGCCGGAGGGCTCACCCCGCTCCTGGTGGCCAGGGAAGCGCGGGCCGGAGGATGGCGCGTGCACGCCTTTGCCACTGAGGATAGCCTCGATCTGTCAGCGGAAGTTGATCTCATCATCCCGGTCCGACTTGGCGATGCGATGATAGTCATGGACCACCTCAGCCGTGTGGGGATTCGCGCGATCGTCCTTTCAGGTACACTCCCCAAGGCTCGGTTCTTCCAGAGTACGCTCTCCGATCCGGTGGGGCTGGGGGGCGCTTTCGACTGGAGTGACCACACCCTGTTCCACCAGGCGGCCACGCTCCTCGAGGCGCAGGGGATTCGTTTGCTCGACCAACGACAGTTTCTGGGACCGTGGCTTGCCAGAGTCGGCAACCTGACGCAACAGCGCCCGACGTCGTCTCAGGAGACAGAAATTACTCGGGGCTTCAGCGTTGCGCGCCAACTTGCTCGCCTTGGCGTGGGGCAGACGGTGGTCGTGAAACACGGCGTGGTGTTGGCCGCCGAAGCTGTCGAGGGGACGGACGAGACGATCCGTCGTGGGTGCCGCCTCGGCGGGCCGGGGACCGTGGTGGTCAAGGTTGCCGCGGAAAACCACGATTTTCGATTCGATGTCCCATCGATCGGCCCGACCACGATTGAAGCCCTTGCCGAAGCTCGGGGAGCGGTCCTCGCCGTGGAGGCGTCTCGAACCCTGATCGTGGAGCCGGAGGTCACGGTAGGCATGGCGGACAGCCGCGGCCTGGCCCTCGTGGCCCGAGGCTAGAGGCCGAGCCAGGACAGTGCCCCATAGGGACGGGCCGGCGAGGCCGGGATGAACAATACCCGGCCTGACCTCTGGCTGCTGGCCGGCGAAGCCTCAGGTGACCGGTATGGAGGTCGCTTGGCCCGGGCACTCAGGAGCGCGGCGCCTGAGGTGCGTCTGTGGGGGGTGGGGGGACGCGAGATGGCCCTCGAAGGGGTGGAACTACTGGCCCCCTTGGCCGACCGGGCTGTCGTCGGAGTCAGCGAAGCCGTGCTGAGCCTTCCCTTCTTCTGGCGCATCCTCCGGCGGTTGGGCGAGGAGCTGCGGGTTCGCCGACCCCGTGCCGTCATCCTCATCGATTTCCCGGAGTTCAACCTCCAGTTTGCCAAGACGGCCCATCGCCTTGGCGTTCCCGTGATTTACTACGTCCCGCCACAGCTCTGGGCGTGGCGGCGGGGTCGAATCCGGATGATGGCTCGAGTTGTCTCCCACGTCTTCACGGTCTTTCCGTTCGAGGGATCGCTCTATGAGGGAGCTCGAATCTCTGTGGAGTCTCTGGGGCACCCCCTTCGTGATTTTCTCCCCGACCTCTCCCGTGATGAGGCTCGTGACCGCCTCGGGGTTTCGGGGAACGCGGTCTTGTTGGGGCTGCTTCCGGGAAGCCGCCGCGGGGAGCTGCGACGGCACCTCCCCTTGCTTCTTATGGCTCTCCGACGAATTGGGCAAGAGCACCTTGTCCAGTTCATGCTTGCCCTCGCGCCGACTATTTCACGTCAAGAAATTCAGTCGGGTCTCGCCTCGGCGTCCGTTCCGATCCGCGTCGTCGAGGGACAGACCTACGAGGTAATGGCCGCCTCCGATCTGCTCCTCGTCGCTTCAGGAACGGCGACACTCGAGGCCGCGTGGTTCGGGACCCCCATGGTAATCTTCTACCGGGTTTCCCGGACGACCACGCTCCTCGCTCGCATGCTCTTGACGGTGCGACATGTGGGCCTTCCGAATCTCCTTGCCGGCCGGGAGATAGTCCCTGAGCTTTTGGACAAAGCGGCCACCGGAGAGCGGCTTGGCCAGGTCGCTATGGACCTTATTCACGATCCCAGAGCCCTCGAGGCTCAGCGGAAGCAACTGGGCAAACTCCGTCCTCTCATTGGCGAGCCCGGCGTAGCTGAGCGTGCCGCGAGGAGAATCCTCGAGCTCGTGGACGATCGCCCATGAACCGCCCCTTGGGCGCGGGCGACCGCGTCTTCCTGACCGTGATTCCCCCGCTGGCCCGGTCCGTCATCCGCCTCCTCCGAGCCACACTCAAGATCCGGGAGCAGGGGATTGAATGGGTGGAGCCCTTCTGGAGGAATGGCCGGCCCGTCATCTACGCCATCTGGCATGGCCGCATGCTGATGATTCCCGCGATCTACGAAGGGCGTCGGGCTCCCTGGATCATGACAAGCTGGAGCCGAGACGGAGAGCTGATCGGCCGAGTCGTCCGGGCCTTCGGCTTTCGGACAGTGCGTGGCTCCACGACCCGCGGGGGCACCGCGGCCCTCAGAGAGCAGGCGCGTCTCCTGCGGCGTGGTGAGGAGGTGGGGGTGCTGCCTGACGGCCCGAAAGGACCTCGGCACGTCGTTCAGCCGGGGGTCGTCCTTCTCGCCAAACTGAGTCAGGCGCCGATCATCCCAATGAGCTTCAGCGCGTCGCCCCGCCGCCTGCTCTCGAGTTGGGACGAGTTTCTTCTCCCTTTGCCATTTGCGCATGGCGTCGTTGTCTTTGGAGAGCCAATCTCGGTCACCAGAGAATCCGACCGGGACGCGATCGAGGCCGATCGAAAGCTCCTCGAAGAACGGTTGATGAGTCTGACGTGGCAGGCCGACCGGTTGGTAGGTGGTCCCTGATGTACGCCATTTACACCCTGGTCTTTGCCCTGGCCAGCCTCCTTTATCTTCCTGCCTTCGTGCTCCGCATGTGGCGGGCCGGGTATCCGCTCGCCCTGGCCGAGCGACTTGGACGCGTCCGTAAGAAACCCGATGGGACAGGGCCTCGCCTCTGGCTCCATGCGGTGTCGGTCGGTGAGCTTCTGGCCGCGGTCCCTCTCATCCAGGCCCTTCATCTCCGTCGGCCCCAACTCGACGTGGTCGTCTCAACGACCACGGCCACCGCTGCGCGACTGGCCAGAGAACGCCTCTCCGGCGTCACGGAGCTGGTCACGTTCCCTCTCGACCTCCCGCCCGCGATCCGCCTGGTCCTCAACGCGATGAGGCCGGACGCCTTTGTCGCCATGGAGACAGAGTTGTGGCCTAACCTTCTCCGGATCCTGCGTGTGCGCGGGATCCCGGCGATGATCGCCAATGGCCGGATCTCTGACCGCTCCTTCCGCCGCTATCGCTGGGTCCGCTTCTTTCTTCGACGGGTCCTCGAGTCAGTCGCGGTCTTCGCGATGCAGAGTGAGGAAGATGCCCGGCGCATCATTCTTCTGGGGGCGTCTCCCGAGAAGGTTCACGTGACGGGCAACCTGAAGATGGAGTCAACCCGGGCGGAAGAGGGTGTTGAGCGACTCTGGGGCCGACTCCTGGGGCTCTCCGACGAAGCGGTCTGGGTCGCGGGGAGCACCCGTCAGGGGGAAGAGGAGATTATCGCCCGCGTGTATCAGGCCCTTCAGCGGAGCCATCCTTCTCTCGTCTTGATCCTGGTCCCTCGTCATCCCGAGCGGATTCCGGAGGTCGAGGCCCTCCTGAACCGTCTCGGGATTGGAAGCGTCCGGCGAAGCGCGCTGCCAGGCCAACCCCGTGCGGCCGGGGGCGTGATCCTGGTTGATACCGTGGGAGAACTGGCGTCGCTCTATGCCGTGGCCGATCTGGTCTTCATGGGGGGGAGCCTTATTCCCTGGGGCGGTCAGAACATGGCAGAGCCAGCCCTCCGAGGCAAACCGGTTCTGTTCGGCCCGCATGTGGAGAACTTCCGCGACGCCGCGCGCCTCCTCCTCGAGGCCCGCGGGGCAATTCAGGTGCAGGACGGCGACGAGCTTGTCTCCGTCATGCGCCGGCTCCTCGACGATCCGGAAGAGCGCAAGCGGCTGGGAGACGTCGCGCGGCAAGCCATGGCGGGGCAGAGCGGGGCGTGCCAAAAAACGCTCGATCTCGTGGCTCAATTCCTGTTTCAGGGCCCTCTGCCTAACCTTGTCACTGGAGAAAGCTCGTCAGTATAATGCCAGCGTGCCAGGAATCGTGAATGAGTTGAGACGGGGGCTCGAAGAGCGCTGGCTCCAGGGCACGCTTCCCCTCCGACCGTTCCTTCGTGTCGCGGCCGTGGGATACGGTCGGATCCTCTCCGTCCGCCGCTGGCTCTACAGTCGCGGCTGGCTTCACCGGCGTCGCCTCCCGGCGACGGTCGTCGGGGTAGGGAATCTCACGCTCGGGGGGACGGGGAAGACCGTTGTCGTCGCCCACCTGGCCCGCTGGCTCACAGCCAGGGGGTTCCGAGTCGGCATCGTAAGCCGGGGCTACCGGCGACGCGGGGGAGGGATCCGAATTGTCTCTGAGGGGCGAGGCCCTCTTCTCCACGTGGATGAGTCCGGGGACGAGCCTTTCCTTCTTGCCCAGACCCTCCCCGGTGTCCCCGTCGTGGTGGGAACCGATCGTTACGAAGCAGGCCGTCTCGTGGCAGAGCGATTTCAGTGTCAGTACCTTCTCCTCGACGACGCCTTTCAGAACCTGGCCGTGGCGAAGGATCTCGAAATCCTTCTCGTGAACGCGCGGGACCCGTGGGGGACCGGGGGACTGTTTCCCGCGGGGGTCTTGCGCGAGCCACTCTCCGCCCTCGGCCGGGCCGATTGGATCATCTTGACGCGGGCCGAGGCCGGCGAGGCCGATGGCCTCAAGGCTCTCATTCGCCATTACAATCCCCGCGCGCCCATCCTCCGGGCGACCTACGAGCCCAGCGAGGTCTTCGTCTGGGGAGAACCTGAGTCTCTTCCCGTGGGGCGCATCGTCGGGAAACGTTGCCTCGGGTTTGCGGGGATTGCCGACCCCGCTTCCTTCGAGATGGTTGCGCAGGCGAGTGGCGCGATCCTTCTCGGGTTCCAGTGGTTCCGAGACCACCACCCGTACACCACGGAGGATCTGGAGCGCCTCGTGGCTCGGGCGGGCGCCCTCGGGGCGGAGGCGCTTCTCACGACCGAGAAGGACGCGGTGCGTCTTCCCCCACGGTACGGTTTGAGGATGCCAGTCTGGGTTCTCAGAATTCGCCTGGAGATCCTGGAGGGAGAGACGGCGTGGGCGGATCTTTTTCGCCGGCTCGCTTGAGAGTCGGAGTGTGAAATTCGGTGGAGACTCCGCCCAGATCCATCCTCGTCAGGGCTCCGAACTGGGTTGGGGACACGGTCCTGAGCATCCCTATGCTCAGGGCTCTCCGCGCTGGATTTCCCGAGGCGACGATCGGCGTGACCGGACCGGTGGCCCACCTCATCGCCCCTGGGCCCTGGGTTGATCACCTTCTTCCGCCCCCGCCCCCGTGGCCCCTCTGGCCAAACTGGCTTCGAAGCATCCGCCGGGGGGAGTTCGAGCTTGCCTTGATCCTCCCCAACTCGTTCCAGTCAGCGCTCGCCATACGCCTCACAGGGGTCCCGCGCCGGATCGGGTACGCAACCGATGGCCGCTCGTGGCTCTTGACCACGGCGCTTCCTCGGTCAAAAGGAGTCCATCAGGCTCAGGCCTACGTTGGGCTTCTTTCACCTTTGAGTATCGTCGCTCCCGCCTGCGCCCTCGACTATCCGGTTCGCCCCCAGGCGGAAGCCGAGGCCGGCCGCCTTTGGGAAAAGGTTGGGCTCGGCCAACGGCCGACTGCCGGAATCCACCTGGGGGCTGCCTTTGGCCCATCCAAGCTCTGGTGGCCGGAGCGGTACGCTCAGCTTGCGGACCGCCTTCGCTCCCGACACGGCGTCGATGTCGTTTTTTTGGGAAGCCCCGGGGAGCGTCGGCTTTGGCAGAACGTTGCCGAACGCCTCGACCATCCTGCGCCTTCGCTTGTCGGCCAGGATCGGCTGGAAATTCTTCCTGCCCTCCTTCGCCGTTGTCGAGTCTTGGTCAGCGGCGATACGGGCGCCATGCATCTGGCGGCGGCCGTCGGCGTTCCAGTCGTCGCCCTCTTTGGACCCACTGACCCCCGCCTGACCCACCCGCTTGGTGAAGGGCATACGGTGATCTGGAAGCAAGTTCCCTGCGCCCCGTGCTTCCTCCCGCGCTGTCCCATTGATCATCCCTGCATGGGGCAAATCAGCGTTGAAGAGGTCGAGGCCGCCGTGGCTCGCGCGTTTTCGAGATGAGGCTCCTCTTACACACCGAGGCATCGCCCGGATGGGGGGGTCAGGAGATTCGCATCCTGGCCGAGGCGCAGGAGTTTCGATCTCGGGGATGGCGAGTCCTCTTGGCTTGTCAGCCGAAGAGCCGAATTCTCCTCGAGGCACAGGAGACCGGGATTCCCAGTTTTCCCGTTTGCATGCGAGGGGCGTTGGATGCCCTCGCGTTTTTTCACCTCAGACAGCTGATGAAGGACGAAGGCGTGAGCCTGGTCCACACCCATAGCTCCGTGGATAGCTGGCTTGCAACGACGGCGGCAAAGACCCTCGGTCTTCCCGTCGTGCGAAGTCGTCACGTTTCCATTCCAGTGAAACGCCGACGGGCTCGCGTCTACCACTTGGCCGATCGGGTCATCACGAGCGGGGAGGAGATCAAGCGAATCCTGGTCGGGGCAGGACTGTCGGCCGAGAAGATTGTCACGGTCCCGGCCGGAGTCGATGTTGAACGGTTCAGCCCGGAGGTCAGCGGCGATCACGTCAGGAAGGAATTTGGCCTGGAGGGGCCGGTCGTAGGGATGGTGGCCATGTTTCGCAGTTCGAAGGGACACCGTGTCTTCCTCGAGGCTGCCGGGGAGATCCGCGGAGCGCGTCCCAACGCCCGATTTCTCATCGTCGGGGATGGGGTCGGGCGTTCCGATATCGAGGGCGAGATCCGGCGGCTTGGGCTCGAGGAGGTGGTCACCTTGACCGGCTTTCGTCGAGACATCCCGGAGGTGATCGCCGCAATGGACTGTCTGGTTCTCCCTGCCCTTCGCTCCGAGGGGACACCTCAGGTGATTCCCCAGGCGCTCGCGCTCGGGAAACCGGTTGTGGCCAGCGCCGTGGGAGGAATCCCTGAGGTCATTCAAGATAAGGAGACTGGGATTCTCGTGCTCCCTGGTGACGGGGACGCCCTCGCCCGGGCCATCGTCTCGGTCTTGGACGATCCGAAGTGGGCCCAGACCATGGCGCTTCGCGGGCGCGAGCGGGTCCTCGCCCGCTTCAGCTTCGCCCGGCAGATCGAAGACACCGAGAAAGTCTATCGGGAGCTGGTGTAGTCTTGGTCATTCTCCTTCTGGCGAGCAACCGGTGGTGGACGGGGAGCGCGGACCCGACCCTCAGTCTGGCACG
>JACOUJ010000320.1 GCA_016177865.1 Candidatus Rokuibacteriota bacterium | reverse complement strand
GTCGAGCGGCGGGTAGAACCTGCCGCCGGTCAGGAGGACGTTGCAGGGCGCGAGGCGCAGGAGGTTTTCGGTGTTCGAGCCCAAGTCCATCTCGTTCTCGTCTGAGTGAACGCCGACCCGCCCCAGGATCAGGAGCCACGGGTGCTCCTTCCGGCAGAACTGGAGGATCTTCTCGAAGCACTTGCCGTCGAGGAGCGTGATGGCCAGGTCCACCCCGTCCTCGACCGCGAGCTTCCGGCCGATCTCGAGATGGGACTGGTAGATCTTCGCCAATCCGGTATCAATGATCTCCTCGTGGAGCTGTTCCTGCTCCTTAAAGCGGAAGATCTTGGAGGCCTTCTCGGAAAGGACCCCGACAATCCCGTTGAACATCGAGTAGTGGAGGTAGGGGTCGTAGACAGCCACGGCATGAAGCGGTCGGCCCAGCGCCTTGGCCAGGGCGATGCCGATCTTGAGGCCGTTGAAGGACTGGGGGCTCCCGTCGAGCCCCACCACGATGGCTCCGTGCTGCTGCTCGAGCGGGTCAATGCTCCGGACAACGATCGTGTCCGTCGTGATGCGGCGGACCAGCCGCTCAGTCACCGACCCGAGCTGACTATCCTTGACCGCCCCGATCCCAAGCGCCCCCAGGATGACCAGATCGTACTCTCCCGCCCGGATGTCCTCGATGAGGGCCTTATAGTGTTTGCCATCCATCATCCGGCGTTCGAAGAAGAGACCCGCCTCTTCCGCCCTCTTCCCCATGACATCCAGGTAGGAGTCGGAGATCAGTTGGAGGCCCATCGCGATCAGGGAATCGTGGATCTTCCGCTGCCGCTCCAGCTCGTTCTCGTCTTTGTACTCTTCGGGCAACGTATATTCCATCTGCTTGAAGCGGTAGTCGTGAAGCCGGGCAGCATAGACGTGGCAGCCCGTGAGATGAGCGCCGAAGGCCCTGCCGAGCATGACGGCGAAATCAACGGCCCGGTTCGAGTATTCCGAATTATCGACGGGGACGTAGATCTTCTTGAACATGGGGACTCCTCCGTTGGAGCTATTGAATTTCAAACTCGACTGCGGCTTCGCCCTTAGCGGGAATCACGACCTCTTTGGCGATCCCCCGCGGGGATTCATAGGTAACCCGACCGTCTTTGTCCCGGCCCGTCGGCCTCCACCCTTCATGCCACGCCACCACTTTGTACTTCCCCGAGGGGATGTTGTCAATCATGAACCGCCCGGCCTCGTTCGTCACGGCGTAGTAGGGGTTGTCCCGAACCACAATCCAGGCCCACATGTGGGTGTGGGCGTCACAGAGGACCCGGACCACGCCGGGCTTCTTGAGCCTCCCCTTGATATTGATCGTCTGGTGCTGGATGGGGAGGGCCAGGTTGAAGACCGTGGTCTTGTCCTGAAACCCGTGCGTGTTGTGGAGGATCGGGTCGGAGTTCCTGATGACCGCCTGGGGTTCGACCATGACCGCAACCACGTGGGGAACAAAGACGCACCTCGAATTATCGAGCGCGAGATCCGTGAGGTCAGCCTTCTTCCCCTTCGTGATCCCCTCAAGGTAGACCACCGTGTGCCGCACACCCTTATTGGCCCCAAGGACCAGGGCCTCGGATGGCTTCTGGGGCCCACAGACATCCTGATTCTTCTTGACCGGCACCGGAGCGAGCTTGGGGGGCTCCCCGATGAACTTCACGATCCCCGTCAGTCTCCCCCCTTCTCTTACCTCTCCCTCTTCGTAGCCGAATGCGGGACCCGCCGCTGCCAAGGCCAGGAGGAGGACGGTGATCATGCACCCGAGCTGCACCGCTAGATCGCCTTTCGAGAGGCGGCCCACGTCGCCCCCGCGAACGTGACCACTGCGAACCCGAGGGTCACGAGGATTGAGAGGGTGAATGGCGGGATCGGGCCAGCACCACCGGGGCTCTCCCAGTACAGGGAGTGTCTGAGCGCCGCGACCCCGTAGGTGAGCGGGTTCAGCCGCATCGCCCATTCGAGCCAGACGGGGACGCCGGTGGCTGGAAAGAAGGCGCCCGAGAGAAACCACATCGGAAGGAGGATCAGGTTCATGATGGCGTGGAACCCCTGGGTCGAGTCTAGTCGCCAGGCGATGACGAGGCCAAGGTTCACCAAGCCGAACGCGACAAGGAAGGCCACGGCTCCCACCCGGACGAAGGCGCCCCCCGTCAAGGTGATGCCGACCAGAGGAGCCAGAGCCAGGAAGAGGAGCCCCTCAAGCAAGGCCAGTGTCGTCCCGCCCAGGGACTGACCGAGGATGATCGTGGGGCGTCCGATCGGGGCCACCAGCACGCCCTGTAAGAAACCCTCACGCCGATCCTCCACGACCGCGATAGTCGAAAAGATGGCAGTAAAGAGGATGACCATAGCGATGATGCCGGGATAGAAGTACTCGGCATACCCCATGCCGCCGGGGGCGCCCGGAGGGCGAAAGGAGGCGCTGAACCCGCCGCCCAGGAGAATCCAAAAGACCAAAGGCTGGGCCAGTGCCCCGGCGAGACGGCTTCGCTGGCGGCAAAATCGGAGCATCTCCCGCCACCAGAGGGTCAGGACGGGCAGTACGATACGTCTCATCGCTGGTGTTTGGTTGGCAGGGGGGGAGTCACTCTAGCGTTCACGTTGCTCGTCCCACAGGCGGCGGCCCGTCAAGGAGATGAAGACATCTTCAAGGGTCGGTTTCCCAAAGGTCACGGCGCTCACGGAATCAGAAAAGGCCTCCATGACCTCGCGGGCGAACTCGTGACCCCGCGCGCACTCCACCCTGAGGCTCCCGTCCACGATCCGCGGCTCGTGCCCAAACTTCTCGGCCACCTTCGCGCGCAATCCGTCAGGGTCCGCGGCGTGGATCACCACCACGTCACCGCCGACTCGGGCCTTCAATGCCTCGGGGGTGTCCAGGGCGACAAGGGTTCCCCTGTCGAGGATCCCCACCCGATCGCACCGCTCCGCCTCTTCCAGGATATGCGTCGTGAGGAGTACGGTGACCCCTTCCTCCTGCCTGAGCGTCTCAAGGTAGCCCGTGAACTGGCGCCGCGCCCCGGGGTCAAGCCCTGTGCTCGGTTCATCGAGGAGCAAGAGGGCGGGGCGGGGCAGGATGGCCTTCGCCAGTTCGACCCGTCGTCTGAGCCCCCCCGAGAGCGTCTCGACACGATCCCGGATCCGATCATCGAGGCCAAAACGCTTGAGGAGTGACAGCGCACGACCCCGCAGCGCGGGCCCCCGCCACCCGTAGAGATGGCCATGGTGCTCAACGTTCTCCAAGACCGTCAGCTTGGGGTCGACACTCGGATGTTGGAAGACGACTCCGAGATGCCGCCGGATGGCGGCGGCCTCGGAGTCGAGGCTGCTCCCGAAGATCCGACCGAGCCCGTTGGTCGCCCGCATCAGGGTCGCGAGGATCTTAAACAGGGTCGTCTTTCCCCCCCCGTTCGGACCGAGGAGGCCAAAGATCTCCCCGCGAGCCACGGTGAAGGTGACCCCGACGAGGGCCCAACGTTCCCCGTACTGGTGGCCGAGGCCTTGGACCTCCACAGCAGGCGGAGACGCACCGAACTCCACGATGGTCACGGCCGGGGAGCGAGCCGGTAGAGCATCCAGTAGACGATGACCCCGGTGACGGAGACGTAGAACCACACCGGGAGCGTCAGACGGGCGATCCGCTTGTGTTTCTCAAACTGGTCGTTCAAAGCCCGATAGATCGTGAACAGCGCCAGTGGGACGATGAACGCGGCCAGGACGATATGCGAGATCAGGAGGGGGAAGTAAATCATTCGAATGAAACCGATTCCCCCGAAGGGCACGGAGCCGACCTGAGAATGGTAGACCAGATAGGAGACGAGGAAGAGAGAAGAGAGCCCGAACGCGGTCAGCATACAGACCTTGTGAGGGGTCACCCATTTTCGACGAATGAAGAAGTATCCAACCGTGAGGAGCATGGCGCTCGTTCCGTTCAGGAACGCGTTCATCGCTGGCAAGGCCGAGACATCGAGATTCCCTCGGATGGCTCCGCGTTGACCCAAGAACACGATTCCAACACCCGCGAGCACAAGGACCGAGACGATGGAGATCGACGCGATCGCGACTCGGTCTTTCATCCCGTCTCCCTCAACTCGCTGGGCCCTGGGCAGGCCTGACCCCCCCGATGACGCCGGGCGCTCCCGGGGTGGAATGCCCGCGGAGAGCTCAGTGCGAGACCGCGGCAGGCCTGACTTCCTCGCGTGTCCGGTGCGGGACGGCGCTGTGGTCCGGGATGAGGATGAAGACCAGGAGGGTGCCCAGGAAAATCGGCGTGACCGCGATCAGGGCCATGGTCCTGCGCTCGAATCGGAGATGCATGAAGTACATCGCGACCAGCGAGGCCTTGGAGAGCGCGAGGGAAATGAGCAGAATCACGATGATCACCTTGGCGATTGGCATGTAGATGACGCCGATCTCGATGATGGTCAAGGCAAAGAGCCACCAGAAGATGGCCATGTAGTTTGTGTGCGTGGCTGCCATAGGTGCCTCTCCTTACAGGAGATAGATGAAGGTGAAGACCATGATCCAGACCAGATCGACGAAGTGCCAGTAGAGCCCGGCGATCTCGGTGATCATGTAATTCCGCGAGGCGTTCCGGCTGCGGGAGACCACGGCGAGGATGATGGAGAGATAGATCACGCCCCCTGTGACATGGGCCCCGTGAAATCCGGTGATGATGAAAAACGTGGTGCCGAACAGCGTCGCCCCCCAGGGATTGCCGTAGATCTTCAATCCCCCCTCGATGAGGTGCGTCCATTCGTAGGCCTGCATCCCGAGGAACATGGCCCCCCCGAGGATGGTCAGGCACAGGAAAAGTTTCACCCGCCCTGGCCTCCCTCCCTTGATGGCCTCGAGGGCCTTGACCATGGTCACCGAGCTACAGATGAGGAGGAAGGTCATGAACGCCGTGAGGCTGATGCCGAGACGATCATACGGGCTCGGCCAGTCGGCGCTGCCGTAACGCATGGCCCCATAGCCCGCGAGCAGCGTGCCGAACCCCATGGCGTCCCCGACGAGGAAGATCCACATCCCCAGCTTCCCCCAGCTCTCGGGGGTGAGGGGCGACTCCGCCGGCTCCGCGGCCGGATGGCTCAGCGCAATCTCGGTCACTGTCCACTCTCCTTTTGTGTCAACACAAGGCGCGGGGCCATCTCAGCTCCGCGACGAGACTTCTCCGCCCGTCGATGCAAGTGGTAGAGCCAGCCCCCGAGGAGGCCCGCCAGGATGAACGGTGTCCCCATGAGGAAGAGCGTGCTCCAGATAAAGCCTGAGCTCCACACAGGGCCATCCTTGCCCCAACCGATGCAGGCGAGACACGCCGAGGCCTCGGTCGGGAAGATCCCAAGCCCCGCGAAGGCCCAGCCGAGCGCGTGAGTCACCGCCCTCATCGCC
>JACOUJ010000074.1 GCA_016177865.1 Candidatus Rokuibacteriota bacterium | reverse complement strand
GGCTCGCCGCGGGGGCTGATGGCGTTCCTGGGACTGCTGCCGAGCGAGCACACGAGCTCGACGCGGACCCGGCGCGGGTCGATCACCAAGACTGGCAACAGCCACGTCAGGCGCGTGCTGGTCGAGGCGGCCTGGAACTACCGCCATCGGCCCGGCACCGCCACGTTGAAGAAGCGGCGCAAGGGGCAGCCGGCGGAGGTGATCGCGCTCGCCGATCGCGCGATGCAGCCCCTGCACCGGCGTTTCACGCGCATGACGAATGCCGGCATGCCCAGCCCCAAGGTGGCGGTGGCGGTCGCGCGCGAGTTGGCCGGCTTCATCTGGGCGGCCCTGTACCCGCTGGCGCAGCGGCCGGCGAACTGACGAGCAGCGAAGGGAGCGAGAAGGGGAAGCGCGGGATCATTTCGGAGTTGTTGTTGTCAGTCCGACCAGAGGCCAGAGACGACGGATGAACGCAGGCACGATACGGAGGACACGCGTCGCAGCCTTGCGACAGGGGGGCTCGTCTCCCTTGACTCGCGCCATAAGACCGCGTCACCTCCCGACGAAGCACGGTCATGCGGCTCTGCGTCGAGCAATCGACGTAACCCGCGGATATCAGAGTGACTCGTCGTCGAAGCGCCCTGCCTCTTCCGTCGTCTCGGGTCTCTGGGGGAGCGGCGACTAGCCTGGATTTCCACGGACAAGAATCTCCCTAACACTCGGGCGCCGAGAGGTGCTCAGGTGGTCAAGCGTAGCGCGCGACCATTCCACCACGGGACCTTGACGGTCTGATCGAGTAGCCCAGAGGCCAAGATGATCGGCAGGTGGGCCCGGCGGTGGAAGCTCACCACAATCTCTTTGTCCTGGACGGTGATGTTGGCGGGCGTGTCGATCAGGTCGCGGAAGATCTGGCGGGCTTGCGCATCGGCATAGCCGCGCATCCTCTTGGCCATGAGTCGATACAGACCGCTGGCGATGACCAGCAGGGTCATGTCGAAATCGACCTTGAGCCCGACTGCCGAGGAGAGGGCGTCCATGTGGAAGAAGCGGACGGCGTCGGAGAGGGCGTTCTCGATGAGCATCCGCTGGGCGTAGCGGGTGATGAGCTTGGGGGCAGAGGTGCGCCGGTCGTTGGTGAGGAGAAGCGTGGGCTCGTCGTGGCCCAGGTCGCGGATGAAGATCTGGCGGAAGGTTTCTCCGGCCAGGGCGACGGTCTGTTCGTAGATGCGGGGGGTCTTGTACTTTCGGGTGGGCACGTCGAGTTCGATGGTGCGCCAGGCTGAGCGCGGCAATGCGGCGATCTCCTGGAGGAGTTTGGCGGTGCGTCGGCGCAGGGTGATGAAGGTGACCTCCATCTTCTCCAGTCGGGCCAGGCTGGGGTAGGTGGTCAGCCGGGAGTCGAAGACGAGATGTCGGGGGTTCTGGCCGTGCGTGCGCTTCCAGAAGGCGGTGAAGCGGAAGATCTCGTCGGACTCCTCGCCCTTGCGGATGTCGGCGTTGGAGTAGCAGAAGGCCCGTCCCTCGGCGTCCTGGGCGAGGAAAGCAAGGACACTGGGCTGGCGGCGAGAGCGCGCGGAGACGTAGTGACGCTCGAGCACTGGGTCATCGCCGTAGTAGGGGACGGAGTGGAAATCGAGGTTGAAGGAATCGCCGGCGAAGAGGTGCTGCCCCTCCACGAGTTGATGCCAGGTGGCGAGCAGACGGGAATTCTTGGCGGGGTCGATCCTCGAGGAGTACTCGGAGAGGAAGCTCTTCTTGGGGATGGCGTTGAGTCCTGCGAATAAGCCCAAGCCTTCGTCGGCCACCAGGGCCATGACGTGGCTCCGGCGTTCGACGCACCAGAGTTTGAGGGCCAGGCAGGCGCGCAGGGCGTGCTCGGCCGGGATCATCCTGGAGCCAGGGAGGTGAGCGGCGCGGGCCAGCTTGTCCAGCCCCAGGTGAATCAAGTCGGGCAGGAAGAGGAAAAGCCCGCCGCAGCTGGTGGTCAGGCTGCGCGGGGCGAGCGAAAGCGAGCGCACGTCGGCGATGGGCTCGGCCGTGGGGCCCAACCGGTAGGGTCGTTCCTCGTCGAGGCGTCGCGGGAGGGGCGCGAAACCCTCCGCCTTCAGCACCTCACGCACGGCGGTGGGACTCAGGAGCATGCGGCGGCTCTTGAGCTCCTCGCTGATCTCGTAGACCGAGTGGTTCTGCTTCCGCAACTGCACGATCAAGTCTCGGGCGGCCGACTTCTTGGGCTGGGAGCGTGGCCCGAGCAACGCTTTGACGAAGAAGGTCGGGTGCTCGTCACGGCGGAACTGGTGGCACAGGACCCGGAAGGACCCCGGGGTGTAGCCGAAGGCCTTGGCGACTTCTGCTGAGGAGCGGTCCTCCACGAAGTAGGCCCTGAGGGCCTCGTACATCCGCTGCTTCGGGCCATCGGGCTCCAGAAAGAACCGCCGGCACTCTGTTAGATCCTTTGGTAATTCTATAGGCACGCCTGCACGGTACTACTATCTACCCCTTGTGTCAAGGGGAATCTGAAGCCCCACCTGTTGCGCCCGAAAGGCCGCACCCAGAGCCCGCAATTTAGCCCCCGACCGCTTGCCCTCCTACTAGAAGACCTCGTCTATCTCGTACCGGAGTGCCATCTCGGCCTGGATAGGCGCACCATCCGCATAACGTCACCGGGCGCAAGAGCCGCGCCACGCGCCGCGTCTGCCCGGCGAAACGAGGCCTGGGAAGTAGACTGACGCTGGCCCGGTTAGCTCAATACAGCGCCGTGGAAATCCAGGCTAGAGCGCCAGGACCGGCCGGCCGTTCATCGCCTGCCAGAACAGAAAGGCCGTCACGATCGCATAGACCTGCG
>JACOUJ010000073.1 GCA_016177865.1 Candidatus Rokuibacteriota bacterium | reverse complement strand
GCCGTAGCTGGCTCGGGCGTGGCTCCGCGCGACCCCCCATCCCCCTGAGGGGGTATGTATGGATCCCGACCGGAGGTCCGTGCTTCCGGGTCGGCGCGCTCCGCCCCGCCCTGCGCTACGCACGGCGACACGGCTCGCCATGAGGCGCTCGCTGGGCACCCCGGGGCAGGGTTCCAGTTGAATCCACGGCTCACAATACGATCTCCGTTCCGATCCCTTCCTTCGTGAAGATCTCGAGGAGCAAAGCGTGGGCGAGGCGCCCGTCAATGATGTGGGCCTTGGCCACCCCGCCCTTGAGCGCGGCGAGGGCCGACTCCACCTTGGGGAGCATCCCCCCCTCGATGACCCCTTGGACAATCAGGCGCTCGGCCTCCGATCGAGACAGGGTGGAGAGGAGCACCCCGTCGGCCCCGTCGATCCCCTGGACATCCGTGAGGTGGATCAGCTTTTCGGCCTTGAGGGCCGCGGCCACCTCACCGGCGACCAGATCGGCGTTTACATTATACGTTTGGCCATCCAGGCCGCCCGCGACCGGCGCGATCACCGGAATGAATCCCTCCCCGACCAGGAGATGGATCAGCTGTGGGTTCACGGCCTCAATCTCCCCCACGAGGCCGATATCAATCTCCTGCCCCTGGAGATCTGTATGACTTCGCTTCCGGGCGACGAGGAGGTTCCCGTCTTTTCCCGAAAGGCCCACGGCCCGGCCGCCGTTTTGATTGATCAGGGACACAATCTCCTTGTTGATTCGCCCCACCAGGACCATCTCGACGATTTCCATCGTCTCGGCGTCCGTCACGCGCATCCCGTCCACGAACCGGGGCTCCTTGCCCAGGCGCTTCATGGCGGCGCTGATCTCCGGCCCTCCGCCGTGGACAATCACCGGGTGCATCCCGACGTACTTGAGGAGAACCACGTCGAGGGCGAACGAGGTCTTGAGGTGGGGCGCCTCCATGGCCGCCCCCCCATACTTGATGACGAGGGTCCTCCCCCAGAAGGCCCGGATGTAGGGAAGAGCCTCTAAGAGGATCTCGGCGCGTTCGATGTGCTTCCCCGTCATTTTCGTTCCAACCTACCTGAGCACAGTCCGCTTGAACGGCCGGGCACGGACCAAGCGGTGTCGGGGGTACCTCGAACGCAACATTGGCGGCGAGCCCGGGGTCCCCACAAAAGCCCGGCTTTTGTGGGGTGCAAGCTGCGGGGTCCCCACCGTGAGCTGGCGGGAAGGGGAGGCCGAGCCGGACTGGAGCCCCCGCAGGGGGCGGAGGGAGATATCGGAGGGGTGTCCCCACCCGCCGGCCACGTAAGGGTCGCCGCGGAGCCATGTGGAGTGAGGGGTACCCCCGGCAACGCTTGAGTCATCCGGGTCATAAAATAAAGCGGGCGAGGTCCTCGTCCTTGACGACCTCGGCAAGCCGACCATTGACGTACTCGGCGTCGATCGCGATCTCCTCCCCCGGCATCTCGGGGGCCCGGAAGGAGATGTCATCCAGGAGCTTCTCCATGATGGTGTAGAGACGCCGGGCCCCGATGTTCTCCGTCCGCTCGTTCACCAACGTGGCGATGTCGGCGATGGCCTTAACCGCGTCCGGGGCAAACTTGAGCTCAACTCCTTCGGTTCGAAGCAGCTCGACGTACTGAGTAATGAGGGCGTTCTTGGGCTCCGTCAGGATGCGGATGAAATCCCCCCGAGTCAGCGGGTCGAGCTCCACGCGGATCGGAAAGCGCCCCTGAAGCTCCGGGCTCAGGTCCGAGGGCTTGGAGACATGGAAGCCGCCCGCCGCGATAAAGAGGACATGGTCCGTCCGCACCATCCCGTACTTGGTCATGACCGTGGAGCCCTCCACGATGGGCAACAGATCGCGCTGGACTCCCTCCCGGGAGACGTCCGGTCCCACCCCGGTCTCCCGCCCGGCCACCTTATCCAGCTCATCGAGGAAGATGATTCCGGAGTTCTCCAGGCGCTGGATGGCCTGCGCGGTGACCTCATCCATGTCAATCAGCTTCTGCGCCTCCTCCTGAGCCAAGAGTCGCCGGGCCTCGGCCACTTTGAGTTTGCGCCGCTTGGTCTTCGTGGGGAGCATCTGTGAGAGCATGTCGCGGAGATTTTGGTCCATCTCGCCCATCCCCGAGGAGGAGAAGATCTCCACCATCGGGATGGCCTGGCTCTTGACCTCAAGCTCGATGAGCCGATCATCGAGCTTGCCCGCGTGGAGCTGCTGACGAAGCTTTTCTCGCGTGGCCTGGCGGGAGGCGTCAGGCGCGATCTCCTCCAGCGTTTCCGAGGAAAAGGGCTCTTCCCCCCGGACCCGGATGGGAGGGAGGAGGAGGTCTAACAGGCGGTCCTCGGCGAGCTGCTCCGCCTTTTCTCGAACCGTCTCGGTGACCTCCGCCTTCACCACGTTCACACTCAGCTCCATAAGATCCCGGATCATAGACTCCACATCCCGCCCGACGTACCCCACCTCGGTGTATTTCGAGGCCTCCACCTTCAGAAACGGGGCCTGGGCGAGCCTGGCGAGCCGACGGGCGATCTCGGTTTTCCCGACGCCCGTCGGGCCGATCATGATGATGTTCTTCGGAGCCACCTCGTCCCGAAGCTCGGGGGGAAGGTTCTGGCGCCGCCAGCGATTTCGAAGCGCGATGGCAACGGCCCGCTTGGCGCGCTCCTGGCCGATAATGTAGCGATCCAGCTCCGCCACAATCTGGGTCGGCGTCAGCTTGGCCCCTGAGTCGGTAGTCGGCTTCATAATTCCTCTATCGTGATCTGGTCGTTGGTGTACACGCAAATCGCCGCGGCGATCTTCATCGCCTCCTCCACGATCTCTCGGGCGGTGAGGGCAGAGTGCGCGACCAGTGCCCGGGCCGCGGCCAGGGCATAGGGCCCTCCAGACCCGATCCCAATCACCCCGTCGTCGGGCTCGATCACCTCGCCCGTCCCCGAGATGATAAACGCGTGGTCACGATCCGCGGCGGCCAGGAGGGCATCCAGACGGCGAAGGAATCGGTCGGTCCGCCATTCCTTGGCGAGCTCCACCGCGGCCCGGGGAAGATTCCCCCGGAACTCGTCCAGCTTCCCCTCGAACTTCGTGTAGAGGGCAAAGGCATCGGCCGCAGTCCCGGCAAACCCCACCAGGATGCGGTCCTGGTACAGCTTCCGCACCTTGCGGGCCGAATGTTTAACGATGGTCTGCCCCAGGCTCACCTGGCCATCGCCGGCCATCGCCACCTCTCCTTTGTGGCGGACAGAGAGAACGGTCGTCGCGCGGAACACCATCGGTTACGCCCGGGGATGAGCCCGATCATACACCTTCATTAGGTGGTCGGCACTCACGTGGGTGTATCGTTGGGTCGTCGAAAGCCGCGCATGCCCCAGGAACTCCTGGATCACGCGAAGGTCCGCCCCTTGATCCAGGAGATGGGTGGCAAAGCTATGGCGCAAGGTATGAGGTGACACCGGACGGTGAAGTCCGGCCCGCTTCGCCGCCGCCCGGACGATGCGATGGAGGCTTCGGACCGTCAATCGGCCGCCGCGCCCGTTCGAGAAGAGGGGTCCCTTTCGGCGGCCGTCCAGATACGCCTCGAGGGCCCGGAGGGCTTGGGTTCCGACGGGAACCAGCCGTTCCTTGTCTCCCTTCCCATGAACCCGCACGAGGCCGCTCCCGAAGTCTATGTCGGTCACCTCGAGCCCGGCCGCCTCCCCGACCCTGATCCCGGTCGCGTAG
>JACOUJ010000319.1 GCA_016177865.1 Candidatus Rokuibacteriota bacterium | reverse complement strand
TCGGGAGGGCCTGGTCATCTGTTTCGGGATGGGAACGACGTTTCGATCCTTGCTTTCCTGGGGAATTCCTTCTACGGCAGTGGAGCTCGTGCCGAGCGCCCCCTTGCTTTTCGGTTATTATCACGCGAACGGCCCTGAGCTGTTAAGATCGCCGCTCGCACGGATCGTGATCGATGACGGCCGACGCTTTCTCGAGCGGTCCCCGGTTCAATACGACATCATTACTCTGGATCCTCCGCCCCCGGTGGAAGCCGCCGGTTCGAGCCTCCTCTATTCACGAGAGTTTTACACTATTGTGAAGAAACGCCTTGGACCGAGGGGGATTCTGCAGCAATGGCTTCCGCGAGGGGACGCGGCCACCCTCTCCTCTGTTGCCAAGGCCCTCAGGGCTTCCTTCCCGCACGTTCGAGTTTTTCGAGGCGTTGAAGGCGGGGGGTTCCACTTTCTCGCAAGTATGACGCCGATTCCAGTCACGCCGGCGTCTGTCTTGGCCGGCCGTCTTCCTCCAGACGCTATCGCGGATCTTCTCGAATGGGGGCCGGCCTCAACAGCCGAGCAACAATTCAGTCTGGTCTTGAAGGGAGAGTTGCCTCTAGAAACCCTGATTGCAGTCGCTCCCGATGTTCCAGCCCTCCAAGATGACCGCCCGATCAATGAGTATTTCTTCCTCCGACGCATGCTCCAGCCCTGAGAATTCAACACCGCACCACGATCCGACTCCCAGTTCCCTGTACATCCGAAGTAGTCACCTCGGGTACATCCGCATGCATCCGAACAGTCCCACTGCGAGCTACTCTGGGAATCTTTGGAGAAGATCGGGGGACGGAAGGAATGACTAACGGACCGAGGTGGACCCGTCCCTGACGATCCCGTACTTCTTGACGAGGTAGCGGAAGGAGCGAAGGCTGCAGCCCAAAAGTTCGGCCGCCTTGGTCTGGATCCCGCCGGTCCGTCGAAGGGCCTGCTCCAGAAGGGAACGCTCAACGGCGGCCACGACCCGCTCGATGGAAATCCCGCCGGAAGGAAGCTCGATGGGAACGGGCTGGTGTTGACTCGACCGGAGGATAGACTCTGGAAGGTCCGCCACATCAATGCGGTCCGATCGGGCGAGAGTCACGGCGCGCTCGATCAAGTTCTCGAGCTCCCGAACATTCCCTGGCCACTGGTAGGCCTCCAGCAGCGCCAGGGCCTCCGGGGCCACCAGCTTAATCGGTCGTTCCACCTCGCTGGAAAACCGCTGAAGAAAGTGATAAACCAAGAGAGGAATGTCTTCCGCCCGATCCCGGAGAGGTGGCACGTTGAGTTGCACGACGTTGAGCCGGTCGAAGAGGTCGTCGCGGAATGACCCCTTTGCGACCGCTTCCGTAAGGTTCCGGTTGGTCGCGGAGATAATGCGGACATCCACTCGAATCTCCTTCGTTCCTCCCACGCGGCGGAACTCACGCTCTTGAATGACGCGGAGGAGTTTCGCCTGCAGCGTCAGCGGGATCTCCGAGATCTCGTCCAAAAAGAGGGTTCCACCATGGGCCAGTTCGAAGACTCCCTCCCGGCTGGCCACGGCCCCGGTGAAAGCCCCCTTGACGTGGCCGAAGAGCTCGCTCTCCATGAGCTCCTGGGGGATGGCGCTGCAGTTGAGTGGGACGAACGGCCCTCCCTTCCTTGGACTGTTGAAGTGGATCGCTCGCGCGACCAGCTCCTTCCCCGTCCCCCGCTCTCCCACGACCAGCACGGTCGCCCGGCTTCCCGCCACCCGGACAATGGTCTCAAATAGCTCCTGCATCTTGGGGCTTTTCCCGACGATGTTCTCAAACCGGTATTTGGTCTCCACCTCGCGACGGAGCCAGACGTTCTCCCGGTGAAGCGCGCGATGCTCAAGGGCTCGACGGATCTGCACCTTCAGCACCTCAGTCTTGAACGGCTTGATCAGATAGTCGAAGGCCCCCTCTTTCATGGCCTCAACGGCCGTCTCGACGGTGGAGTACGCTGTCATCATCACCACCATCAGCGTCGGGTCCACGCTCTTCGCCCGACGGAGAACCTCGAGACCGTCCGCCCCGGGCATCCGAAGGTCAACGAGAGCCAAGTCATATGCGTCCTCCTCTAGGAGGCGGCGCGCCTCTTCCCCGCTCTCCGCCTTGCCCACCTCGTATCCCTCCCGCTCAAGGGCAATGGCGAGATACTCCCGAAGGCTCGGTTCGTCGTCGACGATCAGGATCTTCGCGGCCGCTTCAGCCATCCGCCTACTCTCCATCCTTCACGGGAATCGTGAGGACAAAAGTGGTCCCCTTTCCATCCTCACTCTCGACATCGATTTGCCCCCCGTGTTCTTGGACGATCCGATGCACGATCGCGAGCCCCAGTCCGAATCCCTGCGGCTTGGTGGAGTAAAACGGCTCAAAGATGTGAGGGATCTGGCCCGAGGGAATTCCCTTCCCCGTGTCCGCGACCCGGATCTCCAGACACGGGTCGAAGAGCCCTCCCTCGCCGATCACGCCGCACGGGCGGACCCGCGCCCGGAGGGCGAGCTCGCCCCCACGGGGCATGGCCTCGACAGCATTGGTACACAGGTTCCAGAGGGCCTGACGGATCTGCTTGGGGTCGAGCGGGGCGCTCGGGGTCCCACGCTCCACCTCGCTCATGACCTTCACATCCGGGGAGACCCGTCTGTCGTAGGAGAGAAGGTGAACCATTTCCCTCAGAATCTCACCCACGTCGCACAGTTCTCGCCGAATCGGCTGGACCCGTGAATACTCCAGGAACTCGGTCAGAATGCTGTTGAGGCGATCCGATTCCTTCAGGACGATCTCCATAAGCTCCCGATCGGTCCCTTGAGGATTCAGACTTCGCTGCAACACCTCGATGGAGCCGATCACGGACAGGAGCGGATTGCGGAGCTCATGCGCAAGGCCGGCGGCCAACGCCCCCGCCGCCGCAAGGCGGTCGCCTCGGCGAACCTGTTCCTCCATTCGTTTGATTTCGGTCAGGTCTTGAAAACTGCAGACCACCCCCACGGAGACCTCTCCCTGAGACAGGAGCGCCACGGTCAGT
>JACOUJ010000318.1 GCA_016177865.1 Candidatus Rokuibacteriota bacterium | reverse complement strand
TGTCCATAACGCTCAAGCGAGCGGGTAGGCCCGGCAGAACGTGCGCATCGGGCAGGGGAGGCACAGCGGCTTTCGCGGGGTGCACCAGGTCGCCCCGAAATCCATGAGGGCCTGGTTGAAGTCATACGCCCGGCGTCGTGGAACGAGGGCCCCGGCGAGCTGCCACAGATCGCGCTCCTTCACCCTCCGCCCGTCCATCCCGTAAAAGACCCGTCCCAGGACTCGTTTGACGTTGGTGTCGAGAATCGGAGCGGGCTTGCCGTAAGCAAATGAGGCGATCGCGCCCGCGGTGTATCGGCCGATCCCCTTGAACGTTTGAAGCGTCTCGGGATCATCGGGGAGCGTTCCTCCGTAGCGCGCCACGGCCTCACGCGCGACCAGATGGAGATGGACCGGGCGGATGTTGTACCCGAGGGGATACCAGCTCTTCTTCACCTGGGCCCGAGACGCCCGCGCCAGCGCCTCCAAGGTGGGATATCTGCGGAGGAACTCGTGGTATTTCGGAATGACCCGCTCCACTTGAGTTTGCTGGAGCATGATCTCGGAAACCAAGATGTGATAGGGGTCGCGGGTTCGTCTCCACGGGAGGTCACGCTTATGGCGGGCATACCAGGTGAGGAGCCGACTCCTGAACTTGCGCTTCGTCGGTCCGTCCGCTGGCGTCTTCCCCATGGCGCACCGAGGCTAGCGGAGGGATCGAGTCCTGTCAAGAAGGCTCTTCGCGGTAGCGCGTGACGGCAAAGCGATGCAGCGTGACCGGGGCGCCGGAAGGGACGCCCGCTTTGGCTCGGGCGATCTCGATCTGTTGCTCGGCCGTCTTCACCCCTTCGACCCCCGGCAGAAGGACCCCTTTGAGAGGATCCGCCTCCACGACTACGCCGTAAATGAGCGGATTCAGGTGCGACGGGCCGGAGACCGGCTCCAACGCACGCACGATGTCCACCGCGAAGGTCAGCCGCGGAAGCTCCTCGGACTGTGCAGGAGAAAAGCGAGGGTCGGTGGTTGCGGCCGCAATCGCGTTCGCGATGATCTCATGGGCGACGGTGCGTTGAGTGGGCGTGAGGGTGCCGATGCACCCACGGAGGAGCACGCCCTTTCGAATGGTCACAAACACCCCGGCGCGATCCCCTAGGGCGGATGGGACATCCGCCGGCGGAAGGATCGTCACGCTCTCCCCGAGGTGGCGCGAGACGGCTTCCCGCGCGATCTGGAGCGCAAGCCGACCGACCTCATCCATGGCCTATCATGCCCGCGACCCGCCCGGTCTGGCAAGGAGGCGAATGCTATCGAATGCTATAATGAGTTCGTGAAGGTCTCCCCGGTTCTCAGAATCCTCCCTCCTCAGACTCCTCGTGGCCCGTGGCGCGGCTGGGAGGTCGTCAGTTATTTCAGCGATCCGGTCGAAGAGGTCACCGCGGTTCGTCATGCGGCAGGCCTTTTCGATCGGTCCTGGCGTGCCACGGTCGCGGTTCGAGGGCGAGATCGCGCGAGTTTTCTCCACTCGATGTTGACCAACGAGATCAAGTCGCTCCAACCGGGCCAGGGATGCGAGGCGGCGTTTCTCACGGCGCAGGGGAAGGTGCTCGCGCTTCTCCGTGTTCACGTCCTCTCCGACCGGGTCTATCTCGAACTGGACGACGACATCAAGGATCGAATCCTGGAAATGCTTGACCGATTCCTGATCTCGGAGCGCGCAGAATTCCATGACGTGACGGCCGGGTGGACGATCCTCTCCATCGAGGGACCCCGGGCATCCGAGATTCTGCACGAGCTCGGAGCCGACACCCTTCCGGAACTGCCTATGACGCACCGAGAGTGCCTCCTTGGGGACCTCTCCGTCCGCGTGGTGAGGGTAGGAGAGACCGGCGAGATCGGATTCGATCTTTGGATTCCAGCAGACGGCGCTGCCGTGCTGTGGGCGCGCCTCGTCGAGGTCGGGGCGCCCTTCGGCCTGCGCCCGATCGGTATCACGGCGCTGAACATCCTCAGGGTGGAGGCGGGCATTCCCTGGTACGGCGTGGATGTCACCGAGGAAATGCTCCTCCTCGAGGCGCCTTCGGAGCGCTTCATCAGCCTCACCAAAGGGTGCTACGTCGGCCAGGAGGTCGTCGCCCGGATCACCTACCGCGGCCACGTGAACCGGAAGCTTACCGGTCTCACCTTTCCGGACAGCGCCTTCCCGCCGGAGGGCGCCGGCGTCTTCGGTGATGAACGTGAGATCGGGAGGGTGACGAGCGCCACCTATTCCCCAACGCTCAAGAGCGGGGTTGCGTTGGCCCTCCTGAGGCGGGACTGGCTCGACCCGGGCAAGCGGGTTGAGGTCCGTTCCCCGGCAGGCACGTGGCCGGCGGAGGTCACGACCTTGCCCTTCTATCGACGCGGCTGACGAAAGGAATCCCGCCGTGGCTTACGAAAACCGCCTCGCCAAGGAGACGAGTCCTTATCTCCTCCAGCACAAAGACAACCCCGTGGACTGGTACCCCTGGGGAGGAGAGGCCTTCGCCAAAGCCAAGGAGGCGGACAAGCCGATCCTTCTCTCCGTCGGCTACTCCGCCTGTCATTGGTGCCACGTGATGGAGCACGAGTCCTTTGAGAATCCCGAGATCGCGCGCCTGATGAACGAGTGGTTCGTCAACATCAAGGTAGATCGGGAAGAGCGGCCGGATGTGGACCAGATCTATATGCAGGCGGTCCAGGCCATGACAGGTCACGGGGGCTGGCCCATGACCGTGTTTCTGACCCCCGATGGCGTCCCGTTCTACGGAGGAACCTATTTCCCGCCCGAGGATCGCCACGCGATCCCGGGATTCCCGCGCGTCCTCAAGGCCATCGCGGATATCTATCGGAATCGCCGAAGCGAGGCGCTGGAGGCCGGGCAACAACTGGTCGAGCAACTCCGCCAGGGAGAGCGGATCCGCGCGAGTGGTGATCTTCTTACCGAGACGATTCTGCATTGGGCGGGCCTCGCCCTGGGGAGCGAGTTTGACGAGCAGCACGGCGGGCTGGGACATGCCCCGAAATTCCCGCAACCGATGACCCAGGATTTCGTGCTCCGCTACTGGCGCCGGACCGGGAATAGTCGGGCCTCTGAGATGCTCCGGGTGACGCTCACGAGCATGGCGCGGGGAGGGATCTACGACCAGCTCGGCGGCGGATTCCACCGCTACTCGGTCGATCGGGTCTGGCTTGTCCCGCACTTTGAAAAGATGCTCTACGACAACTCCCAACTCGCGCGCCTCTACCTGGACGCCTGGCTGGCAACGGGAGAGACCGAGTATCGCCGCATCACCGAGGAGACCCTCGACTACGTCCTTCGGGAGATGACACACCCCGAGGGCGGGTTCTACTCCACTCAGGATGCGGATTCGGAGGGAGAGGAAGGAAAGTTCTTCCTCTGGACGCGGGAGGAGATCCGCGCAACGCTTGGTGAGACTGACGAAGCCCGAGTGGCCTGCCGGTACTGGGGGCTGGATGACGGCCCCAACTTTGAGGGGCGCAACATCCTCTTTGTGCCTCGGGAGGCCTCTCAGGTTGCAGAAGAACTTGGGCTCAGCCCCGCGACCCTGAGCGATCTCCTTGCAAAGGCCAGGCTCCGGCTTTTCGAGGTGCGGGAGCGAAGGATCAAGCCCGGACGAGATGAAAAGATCCTGGCAGGCTGGAACGGGATGATGCTGCGGGCGCTGGCCGAAGCGGCCCGAAGTCTGGGACGCGCCGACTACGAACAGGCGGCGGTCCGGAACGCCGAGTTTCTCCTGAACGCCATGCAGCGTGAGGGCCGATTGCTCAGGAGCTGGAAGGACGGCGAGGCCAAGCTCCTGGGGTACCTGGAAGATTACGCGATGTTGGCGGACGGTCTTATTGCGCTTTACGGGGCTACGTTGGACCGGCAATGGCTCGATGAGGCGCGCCGCCTCACAGAGGAGATGCTCCGCCTCTTCTGGGATGATGGCGTCGAAGGCTTCTTCGACACCGGGCGCGACCACGAGGCCCTGGTGGCCCGTCTCCGCAATCTCTTCGATAATGCCGTCCCGAGCGGGGGCTCCGTCGCGGCCGATGTCCTGCTCCGCCTCGCACTGCTCACAGGCGACGACAGGTTCCAGAAGAGGGCCGTGGACGCGATCAGAACGGTGGCTCCGCTCATTGGCCGCTACGCCTCGGGGTTCGGCCGATGGCTCTCGGCCCTCGACTTTCACCTCGGTCCCTCTCTGGAGGTCGCCCTGGTGTGGCCCGCGACGTCACAGGCGGGACGACAGCTCTTTCTCAACGAACTGTTCCGCCGCTACCTCCCGAATTTGGTAGTGGCCGGGGGCGCCGAGGGAGGCGAGACCGAAGGGATCCCGTTGCTTGAGGGCAAACGGGCCCTCGAGGGGAAAGCCACGGCCTATCTGTGCGAGCGCTACGCCTGCCAGGCGCCCACGACAGATCCCGCCGCTTTCGCTGCCCAGCTCGACGCCCGATCTCCTCCGCCCTGACCAGGGGTGCCCCGCTCGCCGCCCAACT
>JACOUJ010000317.1 GCA_016177865.1 Candidatus Rokuibacteriota bacterium | reverse complement strand
GGTCGCCGGGGTGCTGCTTCGGCTGGCAGGGGGTGAGTCGGTTGTGATCTTGCCCACGCGACAAGAGCTCGCGGCGATGGTCGGGACCGTCCGTGAGGTGGCGACGAGGACGCTCAGACAGCTGGAGCGGCAGGGGGCGATCCGGCTGGAGCCCGGCCGACGGACTATCATCCGGGACCGGGCGGCGCTTGAACGCCTCAGCGGAAGCACATGGCCAACTTCGCCACTGCCGCCCGGGCCGTCGGGTGTACTCTAAGGCGATTACCTCCGAACCAAGGCGTGTCGCCGGAATCCTCCCGGACTACGACTGAGAGAGACCCACCCACACGAGATTCGGGAGAGCCTTTATTCTTCGAGCAACGTCGGCTGGGCTTCCTCGGCTTCCTCCCGCACGGGGACCAGACTGTCCTGCTCGACGAGCGGCCGGAATTTCTCCCACAGCTCTCTGAGCTTGGCCTGGTAGTACTCGATATTCTCATCGGGTGACGCCGGGTCCCACTGGCTCGCGAGCTTCGCGGCCTCGTTGACTTTGACCTTGAGCCCCTCGCCAGTCACGTAGTAGGAGATCTGATCTCCGGGCTGATAGGGGCGCTGGGCCTGGAGGGCCAGCTCGTAGGCGGCGGCCGGATTTCGCTTCTTGGCCCTGACCTTGTCCCGGTAGGTGTCGAGGGAGTCCTGGAGGGTTTCGGTCTTCATGAACTCACGTACGGGGATCCGGTGGTCGGCAAAGTTTTGGAGGTACCGCTCGACGAGCCGGGGAATCTCTTCGCGCCGCCCCGTGAGCAGCAGCCTGAACATTTCTTCCATCCAGTTTCGCTGAAAGAGCTCGAGGCCCCGCGAGCGAAGGCCGGAGCCCTTGATCGTTAGCTTGTCGTGTTCGTCCAGAAGGACGTAGTTCTTGATCTTGTAGGAAAGCATGGCGGGATAGCGCCCATCCAGCTCGAGCCTGATCCCTTCGGGGAGGACGCGGGACAGCTCGCCCACGAGCGCGTCCTCCTGCCTTTCGTCGGTCACACCGGGCGGCGGCACAAAGTAGAGCCCATCGGTGTCGATCTCCACCACCACGGCGCCCCGGGCCGTGAGCCAATCGAGCATTTCCCGAATCAGGCGCCGCCCCTCGGCGGTCACGCGGTTGGCCGCGTCGAAATCATTCCAGTGGCCCGGCGCGAACCCGAGATAGCCGTAGAACGAGTTGATGAGAATCTTGAAGGTCTGCTGGAGGGCGTTCGCGTACATCCGCTCCTCCTCGGTGGGGGCTTCGCGCGCGAGGGTCTTGGCCGCGAGCCTGAAGTCCCTGAGGTCACGGAGGAGCTTCGGGAAAATCCCCAGCTCGTCCTTGGCCGGAAAGATCCCGAACGTGAGCATCAGCGACGGATAGAGCGAGGTCACATCCACGTGCAGGACGCGGCGGGCCACGCCCTGGTGGAAGATGGCCGTGTAGCCGCCGATCACCGCCGACCCGGCCGACGGCGCCGGGACCGCGCGGTGGGCCCGGAGGTGCTCGCGCATCAGGAGGGCGTCGATCTTGGTGGCGTTGCCCTTGAGGACGACGCTCTGGTAGTCGAACGGGAGGGCCTGGGCCTGGACGAAGTAGGGTTGGGAGAGGAGCCGGGAAAGGGCCAGGGTCTCACGGACGTCGTCCAGGGCATAGGCCATGAGCCGCTCAGGGTCATCACGAAAAATCTGAGGGATCTTCTCCGGAGGGAGATAGGTGCGGTTGTCGGCCGCGAGACCGAAGTGTTTGGCCACCTCCTTGAGGCCATATGACTCGAGATCCCGGGCCGCGACGTCGTAGTGCTGGACCAGGATCCAGGTATCCACAATGTGCCGGCCTGTGACCTGGTAGCGGCGATAACTGATGGCGCGTTCGGCAATCTGCATACGCGAGGCGTGGCCTCGGAGCGGCGAGGCGTCGCGTCCCCATCGGAGGGTCACGCCATGCCGCTTGGCCCGGGCCTCGAGATACTCGAGATCGAAGCGGAAGATGTTGTGGCCCTCGATGACATCGGGGTCGCGCTCGCGGATCAGCCGCGAACAGCGCTCCAGCATCTCCGGCTCGGAGTGCTCCCGGCCCGAGATCACGTGCTCCCAGCCGCTCGAGTCCGCCATCGCGATGGCGATGATCTGATCGGATGCCCTGGCGGCGCTGGGAAACTCGAACCCTTCTGCGGTCATGACCTCGATGTCCAGCGCAAACCGCCTCAGGGCAGGAAAGGTCATGCCGAGGAATGAGGTCTTGCCCGTCAGGAGGAGGAATTGCTGGACCGCGTCGTTGATGAACCGATAGGGAGCGTCCGGAGCGCTAGGAGTTCTCTTTGAGACCCTCTGGCAATGATCCCGGGCCTTCAGCGCGGAGGACCACGAGAGAAATCGCGCCACCCATCGGTAGAAACCGGCCCCGTTCAGCGGGGCCACGTCGGTCTCACCCGTCCAGTCCTTCAGGAGATCGGGGTCGGCCAGGAGCAGGAAGGGAGAGAACGATTCGAGCGAGATGACAGCGTCTTCGCCGTGGCGGCGATACACCCGAATCTTGTCTGATCCCTCGAGCTGAAAAGCGATCAGGCCGCCGGTTTGGTCGTGGCCGAAGAGGAGGATATTGTCGTAGAAAGAGGTGGAGGACCAGGTTGTCACTCTGTCGCATTTTACCCGTGGCACGGTTGCGTGGTCAATGGCGGGCGTGGCCGCGCTCGAACAAACACTTGACAGCGACGCGGGGGTGGACTAAAAAGGGCCAGTTGAGGAACGGAGGGGAAGGATGAAGATTGCGGTGATCACGGCATTGATTGTCCTCGTTGCATGTACCCAGGGCCAGGCGCAAAGCGCGGCGGAGCGGGGGAAGTATCTGGTCGAGGTTCTCGCCGCCTGCGGCAACTGCCACACCCCGAAAGGGCCGCAAGGCGATCTTCCGGACAAGATCCTGGCCGGCGGCTTCGTCATCGAGGAGGAGTTCGGCAAGGCAATCACGCCGAACATCACGCCCGACAAGGAGACCGGCATCGGCAACTGGACAGACGAGCAGCTCATTCGCGCGATCAATGGAGTCAGCGTGAGCGGCCGGCCCCTGCTCCCCCCGATGCCGTGGCCCTATTACGCGGGGAAGATCGCGGACGCGGACATGAAGGCGATCGTCGCCTACCTGAGGTCGCTCAAGCCGATCAAGAACAAAGTCCCGGCGCCCCGGCCGCCGAAGAAGTAAGCGGGTACGCGACATGGACCGGCGAATCGACGCCTTTTGCCACATCCTCCCCAAGCGTTACGATGAGGCCCGGTGGAAGCGCCACGACAAGACGCGGTTCAGCGAATATAGCCCGGCCCATATCAAGAAGGCTCACGTGGGAGGGGAGCGCCAGCTGAACTACGAGGTGCTGACCGAGCTCGATGCACGCTTCCGCATGATCGAAGAGTTCGAGAGCTACAG
>JACOUJ010000341.1 GCA_016177865.1 Candidatus Rokuibacteriota bacterium | reverse complement strand
GTCGTCGTTCTCACGGAGGTGAGGAAATGGGCAAGGTCAGCGTTCGGTACATCGTGAGCGATGTCGATGCAGTGATCCCCTTCTACACCGACATGCTCGGCTTCAAAGTCGAGATGCGTCCGGCGCCGGGCTTCGCCAGCCTGTCGCGAGGGGATTTACAGCTCTTGCTTAACCGACCCGGCGCCGGCGGGGCCGGACAAGCCATGCCGGATGGTCGTCTTCCTGCTCCGGGTGGCTGGAACCGAATCCAGATCGAAGTCGAAGACCTGGAAGCCACTGTCGAGAAGCTGAAGCGTGCCGGAGGGCGGTTCCGCAACGAGATCGTGACCGGCGGCGGAGGCAAGCAAGTCCTTATCGAGGATCCGTCCGGCAACCCGATTGAGTTATTCCAGCCCTTCTGAGCGGGATAAATTCCCTCCACCAGCGCGCGGAGCTTGTGCCAGACGATATTCGAATCCACCTGCACCCGGCCAGCGAAGGTCCCGAAGCCGCAGTCGCAGCCGGCGATGAGATTCTCTTTCCCCACCACCTGGGCGTAGCGGACGATCCGCTCCGCCACCAGCTCGGGGTGCTCCACGAAGTTGGTGGTGGAGTCGATCACGCCCGGAATCAGCACCTTCCCCTCCGTCCACGCGCAGGTGGCAGTTGTATTGCGCAATTCGTACCATAATTGAATTGTGGAAGTAAAGTACGGTCCCCCGGGTGCGCTGGGTATCCGTCCTGGTGGTTCTGCTCATGGTGGCAAGGTGCGCCGGCGTGGATTGACATGCCAGGCTACCGCCTTCATCCTAGGGGCGGGAGGTAAGAGTCATGACGACGTTTCTCGCGGAACCCTGGCCCTTCTGGGCCGGCGGGGTGGCGATCGGCCTGTTTGTCATTTTGCTCGGCTGGATCACGGGAAAGGCGTTGGGCGTCTCCACCGGCTACGGGAGCCTCTGCTCGATGGTCTCGGGCTTGAGCTATTTCCGGAAAAGGCCTTACAACGAGGCGTGGCGGGTCTGGTTCGTCGTGGGGATCCCGCTTGGTGGTCTCGTCTCAGCGGCGTTGTCCGGAGACCTTCAGGTGAAATGGCAGATCGGCCTCTTCGAATCCGTCTTCGGTGAGGGCCTGGTGACCAAGGCCCTGGTCCTCGTTCTCGGCGGGTTTCTGGTCGGCTTTGGCGCCCGGTGGGCCGGCGGCTGAACCAGCGGACACTCCATCCTGGGCGTCGCCCGGGGCTCAACGTCAAGTGTGATCGCGACCATCGGGTTCATGGCGGGGGGAATCGTGGTGGCCCAGGTGCTCTTTCGCATCGTCGGAGGTGCCCTTCCATGAATGCCCTCTATCTCGTCTTCGGCGCTCTGTTCGGCTTCATCCTGTCGCGCGCCCGGGCTACGGATTACGACACCATCGTGAATCTCTTCCGGCTCGTGGATTTTCACATCGCCGGGGTGATGGCAGTGGCCATTGCTGTCGCCGCGGCAGGGCTCTACCTGCTCCGGCAGAGCCACGCCGCCGCGCTGATCGGATGCCCCATCGAGATCCAGCAGAAGCCCTCGCATCGGTGGATCCTTCCGGCGGGCCTCGTTTTCGGGACCGGCTGGGCCCTCACCGGGACCTGACCGGGCACGGCACTGGCTCAACTCGGTGAGTTGAAGGGCTACGCGATCTTCACGATCCTGGGGGTGCTGGGCGGCACTCTGACCTACGGCATCTGGCAGTCTCGCGGGATCCCGTATACTGGCGACGAGAGGGCGCCGCTTTGAACGCACGCATGCCGGTCGTGTACATCTCCCACGGCTCGCCGATCGTGGCGCTCCGGGAGAATGACTTCACGCGCGCGCTCGCGCAGATGGGGCAGGACCTGCCCCGTCCGCGCGCGATCGCCGTCGTCTCCGCCCACTGGGAGGCTCCGTCGCCGATCCGCGTGACCGGGGCCCCCCGGCCGACCACCATCTACGACTTCTCCGGCTTTCCGGATGAGCTGTACCGCCTGACCTATCCCAGTCCGGGAAGCCCGGATCTCGCCGCCGAGATCGTGAGGCTCTTGACTGAGGCGGGCTCGCAGGCAACCATCGATGCCCGGCGCGGCCTCGACCACGGCGCCTGGGTCCCGTTGCTCCACGCGTACCCGGCCGCGGACGTCCCGGTCGTGGAGGTCGCGCTCCCCGTGCCCCGGAGCCCCGAGGTCCTCCTGACAGTGGGCCAGGCGCTCGCGCCTCTCCGGGAGGACGGCATTCTCCTCGTGGGGAGCGGCGGCATCGTCCACAACCTCCCGCGCCTCCACTGGAACGACGAGGACGCGGCCGTCGACCCGTGGGCCAAGGCATTCGACGACTGGGTCCGGGCGCGCCTCGATCCCCTGGATCGTCAGGCCATCGCGGGTTATCGGGACGCGGCCCCGAACGCGCGGCTCGCCGTGCCGACTACGGAGCACTTCGACCCGATCTTCTTCGTGCTCGGCGCCGCCTCGGAGAGCGATCGCCTGCTCGATATCTACGAAGGGTTCCACTACGGCAACCTGTCGATGCGCACCTTCGCCCTGGCCGAGCCGACGTGGCCGACCTGACCGCCGAGGTCGTGATCTGCGGCGCGGGGATCGCCGGGATCGCGGCCGCGTATCACCTCGCCGTCACGCGCGGCATGACGGACGTCGTGCTCGTGGAGCGGGGCGCCCCGCTCTCGCTGACCAGCGACAAATCCACCGAGTGCTACCGGAACTGGTGGCCCGGGCCGGATGACGCGATGGTCGGGCTGATGAACCGCAGCATCGACCTCCTGGAGCAGATCGCGCGGCGGACCGACAACCTGATCGGGATGAACCGGCGCGGCTACCTGTTCGCCACGGCCGATCCCGCGCGCGTCCTGGCGCTCCACCGTTCCTCAGCGGAGGCTGAGCGCCTGGGTTCGGGCCCGCTACGCGTCCATGATGGGCGATCCGGCGGCCCCTTGTACGTGCCCGGGCGAGCGGACGGCTTCGAGGGTCAACCAGACGGCGCCGACCTCATCACCGACCCGGGGCTGATCCGCGAGTACTTTCCCTATCTGAGCCCGAGGACGGTGGCCGTGCTTCACACCCGCAGGGGCGGCTGGTTCAGCGCCCAGCAGCTCGGGATGTATATGCTGGAGGAGGCGCGGCGGGGCGGCGTCCGGCTCCTGCGCGGCGAGGTGACCGCGATCGACACCGCCAGTGGGCGGGTGCGGAGCGTCACCGTGGCGACGGATGGAGGCGCGAGGACGATCTCGACGCCGCGCTTCGTGAATGCGGCTGGCCCGCTTCTGAAAGCGGTGGGGGAAATACTCGGCATTAAGCTGCCCGTCGTTTGCGAGCGACACCTCAAGCTTTCCTTTAACGACCATCTGGAGGCGGTGCCGCGCGGGGCGCCACTCCTGATCTGGAGCGACGACGTGGTCCTGCCGTGGAGCGAGACGGAGCGCGAGGCACTCGCCTCGGCCGACGAGACCCGCTGGCTCCTCGGCAGACTGCCGCCGGGCGTCCACTGCCGGCCCGAAGGGCATGGCGACAGCCAAGCCCTGCTCGTCCTGTGGACCTACGACACGGAGCCGGTGGAGCCGGTCTTCCCGCTCCC
>JACOUJ010000340.1 GCA_016177865.1 Candidatus Rokuibacteriota bacterium | reverse complement strand
GGTCTCGAACATCGAGTAGGGCCATCCCCGACGAGTTTGACCCAATCACTAAGTCGTGCCGAGGTGCAGGCCCACATGACGGGCCAGTAGGTTCGGAAGGGGGGGGGACCCCCCTCCGAGTCCAACGAAGTATGGCGAAGTTAGTTGGGCCCGCACTAGAAGAGTGGCGGAAATTGCTGATACCCTGTCACGGGCACATACTTTCCTTTCTCAGCTTTTAGGAGACGAACCGCGTTCGATCCGTGGTGTCTCGTGGCCCCGTACGTCTGGGTGACCCCTCCGCCCTCGGGCGTCCAGTTTGAAAGGGTCTCCAAGGCCTTGATGAACTTCTCCCGGGTCAAATCCTTCCCGGCGCGCTTGAGCCCCTCAACCGCTAACATCATCTGTGGGGCTCCCAGAAGACCAAACTGCTCACCGCCCCCTCTCAATTTTGGTTCAAATTTTGTAAGGATGGTCGCGATCCGATCTGCTTCGGCGTCCTGACCGACCAGGCCGCCGTTGGTGGTCACGTAGGCGCCCTCCCAGAGATCCCCAAGGAGTTTAAACATGACGGAACTTCCGAGGGGGAACCCGCTCATGATCCGAGGCCGATAGGAAGCCGCCGCCATAGACTTCACAATGATGGCCCCATGGCGAGGCGTCGTGACAAGGATGACCGTGTCAGCGCCAGATTCCTTCAGCTTCAGGGCGTGGGCTCCCAGCTCGGTCTCGGCGACTTCGTAGGGAACCTCCGCCACAATCTGGGCCTTGCCTGCCACCGCCTTCCCGCCACGCCGGATTCCTTCAAGCTCTCCCTTTCCAAACCCATCATTTTGGTAAAAGACCGCGATCTTCCTCGCACTGAGGTTTTTGGCGGCGTAGGTGGCCAGGAACTCTCCCTCATCGGCGTAGTCGGGGTAATTCACGAAAATGGGACGAAGCTGATTCTTGGGAATCTTCGTCCAGATCTGGACATCGGCGTAGGCCTGGATCAACGGAATCCCGCTCTCGATCACCACGTCCTTCCCCGCGCTGACGACAGCGGTCCCAAGGAGACCCACGATGGCGAAGACCTGCTCCTTCATCTCGTTGAGGTTCGCCACCGCCTTTCCCGGAGTGTAGGCGTCGTCTTTCATAATGACGCGGATCTTGCGGCCATGAACCCCGCCCTGCTCATTGACGTGCTTGGCCCAGGCCTCGGCGCCTAGGCCTGTGGCCCCCCAGGCCGCCGCCGGGCCGGAGAGCGGCGTCGAAATACCGATGACCACTTCAGTTTCGGTAACCCCGGGTGTCCTCGTTTGTGCTACGCTCGAGGACGAAGCGAGGAGGGCAGCCAAGATGGCAACGGGCAGGAGGAGTGCTTTCATGGTCTTCTCCTTCCTCACGTGTTAGGGCTCGTCATACGGACTGTTTTGAGAAACGGTTAACGGCCGAAGTCACCGCCAATGGGTCGGCGGGGGTTGCCGTCGGACTCGCTGCCGAGGAGCGTGGCCCGGACGATCGCCCCTCGACCGAACTTCGCTTGAACAAGATCCACAGCGCGTGAAACCCGCTCATCCTTGTCCCTGAGTTTGAAAAGATTCAGTTGAAGCGGGGCGATGTCGGAAACCAAGTTGGACACGCTGACTCCGATCAGTCGAACCGGTTGGCCTGTGGATGCATGTCGCAAAAGCTGCTGAACCTCTCGATAGATCTCTCTGGTTTGATCCGTCGGCACCTGGAGAGTCTGGCTTCGGGAGATAGTCTTGAAATCAGAAAATCTGAGCTTCAGCGTCACGGTCCGACACCGAACTTGTGCCTCTCGACACTCGCGCGCCACCCGCTCGGCTTGACCGAGGAGGGTTCGACCGAGCAGATCCATATCAAGATGATCCCGGGGGAACGTCTCCTCGGCCCCGATTGACTTCGGGGCCCGCCATGGCGTCACGGGGCGGTCGTCGAGCCCATGAGCCAGGACCCACAGATCTTCTCCGACCGTGCCAAACTGTCTGGCCAGAAGCTCCCGCGGCGTCCTGGCAAGTTGGCCGATCGTCTCGATCCCCATTCTCCTGAGATCCATCTCTGAGAGCTTCCCCACGCCCCACATCTGGCGGATGGGGAGCGGCGCCAAAAACTCCGCCTCTCGGCCAGGTTCTACGAAAACCAACCCGTCCGGCTTCTTGAAGTCGGAGGCAATCTTCGCGAGGAATTTGTTGGAGGCAACGCCGACCGAGGCGGTAAGCTGCGTGGCCTCGCGAATTCGCGTCTTTATCCTCCGCGCCACGTCGAGCGGCGGACCAAGCAGGTGCTCGGTCCCCGTCACGTCCAAAAAAGCTTCATCCAGGGAAATGGGCTCCACCAGCGGAGAAAACTCTTCCAGAAGCTCCATAATCTCCGTGGAGACCCGGCTGTACTTGGCGCCGTCCACGGGCAGATAGACCCCGTGAGGACAGCGCCGATACGCCTCGGAGATCGGCATGGCAGAGTGGATTCCGTACTTCCGCGCCTCGTAGGATGCCGTGGAAACCACGCCGCGGCCTCGGGGGTCTGCCCCGACGATGACCGGCTGGCCCCTCAGTTCGGGCCGATCCCGCTCCTCCACCGCGGCATAGAAGGCATCCATATCCACATGGATGATGGCCCGTTCCACCTCGGCAGACCCTTCACTGGATCTGTGGAACATGCCAGAGGGAGTCCCTCTGCGGACCCTCAAAGATCTTCGACACGGGGCTCGGTGGGTTCAATGTGCATCCCGAAAGCTTTAAGGCAAGACGGTCTCGGGCGTCACGCCCCGCGATGACCTTGACTCATTCGCCACTTCTCCAAAGACTTCCGTGAAAAGGCCCACTGGCCGTTGTGTTGCAGCGAAGGGATGCGCCGCTCCTCTGCCAACTGACGTACCTCCAACTCTTCCATCGCGAGAAACGCTGAGGCTTCCTCGATACTCATCATGTCCTTCGGCAGAACCACGCTCTGGCTCCTTTCAGGAATCATCTCGCGTGAGATTATATCTTACCGGCCCTCATCTCTTCCGAGGTTTTTTTCAGCGAGGTCACTTCCGCCTCAAGTTGCTGGAGGCGGTTCATGAGCTGCTCTCCCGCCTTGCTGAGTGGGCCGGGAAGATCGGTCATGTTGAAGTCGAAGCCGGAATGTCTCGCCTCAAGGTCCTAAACACGGTTCTCGCTTCTGTCGGGGTCGCCGCTTACCTGG
>JACOUJ010000339.1 GCA_016177865.1 Candidatus Rokuibacteriota bacterium | reverse complement strand
GGATGATGATCCCAAAGTGGCCGCCGAGCTGGCCAATACCCTCGCCCACGCCTACGTCAATCAGAATCTCGACCTCAAGCTGCAGGCGGCCCGGGACGCCCTGGCCTGGCTGACGACCCAGGTGAATGATCTTAAGGAAAAGGTCAATACCTCTGAGCAGTCGCTCCAGCAGTATCGGGAGGAGGCCGGCCTGGGCTCTATGGAAGAGAAACAAGGCCTCACCGTCAAAAAATTGGTTGACTTCAACGCCGCGTATATCGAGGCCAAGGCAAGACGCCTGGAGATGGAGACCAGACTGGCGGAGATCAAGAGGGCGGCGCAGAAGCCGGAAGAGTTGGAGTCTTCTCCCATGGTCATAAACCACCCCCTCATACAGAATCTCAAAGCCCAAATCGTAACCCTGGAGGTCCAGCGCTCAAAGCTCCTCAACACCTACAAGGAGAAACACCCCGAGGTCGTGAAGATGCAGTCCCAGATCGAGGAGATGAGGCGGAGGATTCGGGAGGAGGTAGACCGCCTCGTCAGGAGTCTGGACAGCGAGTACAACGTCCTCAAGGCCCGTGAGGCGGCCATGCTGGCCGCGGTGAATCAGTACCGGGACGAGACGCAGAGCCTCTCTAAGAAGGAGATCCGGCACGGGATCCTCAAGCGTGAGGCCGACTCCAACCAGCAACTCTACGATGTGCTCCTCAAGCGGCTGAAAGAGACCAGCCTGAGCCAGGGACTGGACAACAATAATATCCGGATCGTTGAACCTGCCATCGTCCCCACCTCTCCCGTTCGACCGCGGAAGATGCTGAACATGGCGCTCGCGGTGGTGATCGGGCTGGCCGTCGGGCTCTCTCTGGTCTTCTTTGTCGAGTACATGGACAACACGGTCCGGACACCGGAACAGGCGGAGCGCACTCTGGGGGTCCCGGTCCTGGCGGTGATCCCGGCCTTTCCGCCCCGCCGACGGGCCGCCTGATGGACTCGCACGTTCTGTTTCCGAACCAGGTCTCAGCAGGAGAACTGCCGAGGCGAGCTGAGCGGCTGAGCGTCGCCGCTGTGACTTCATCGGACGGATCGGAGGACTTGAGATGAAACCGCAGACTACCCCACGCCTCGTGCTTATCGACGACCCGCTCTCGACCACCTCTGAGGCCTATCGGGTCCTTCGAACAAATCTTCACTACGCCAACCCGGATGCGCCGCTCCGGCGGATCCTGGTCACGAGCGCAGCCCCGACCGAGGGAAAGTCCACAACGGTATCAAACCTGGGAGTCGCCCTGGCGCAGACCGAACGATCCGTGCTCTTGGTGGATGCGGACCTGAGGCGGCCGATCCTCCACTTGATCTTCAATCAACGGCCCAGCCCGGGGCTCACATCCTACTTGGCCGGTGAGGGCTCGTTTCAGGCGGCTATCGCCAAGACCTCTATCCCAAACCTCTCCCTCGTGCCGAGTGGCCGCATCCCTCCTAACCCCGCAGAGCTCCTGGCTTCGAGACGGATGCGGGAGTTTCTCGACGCTGCCGTAGAGAAATACGACGTCGTCCTTCTGGATTCCCACCCCATTCTTCCTGTGACAGACGCCTGCGCGTTGGCGGCCATGATGGATGGGGTCGTTCTCGTGGTCGGGAGTGGCACAACCCCAGAGGGAGCGGTGCGTCGGGCAAAGGAGCAGGTCGAGGCGGCCCACGGGAAGATTGTGGGAGTGGTCGTCAACCGGCTCGAAACCAAATCAGACGGCTACTCCCGATACTACCGCTACTACGGAAAACAAAAGAAGCCCGTCAAATAAGGCCACCTTCGTGAACTGGACCCGGTCTTGTGACTGGCTGATCGAAGTCGGTCTGGTGGCGCTCTTCCTCTTCGCCCCCCTCCCCTTCGGTTCCGTAGTGCCCTGGGCCCAGGCGGTCATCGAGGGAACCGTCGCTTTTCTGTTGGCAGTCTGGGTGGTGCGCATGGTCTTGGATGGAGAGGTGCGGCTCAGACGGGCACCACTCCTCTGGCCGGCCGTCGCCATGGCGCTCCTGATTACCGTCCAGCTCCTCCTCCCATTCGGTGGGTCCATCAATCGCTACGCGACGTGGTCGGGTCTCCGGCTTTATCTGGCCTACCTCGGGTTGGGTCTTCTCCTTATGCACCACGCAGTCACGAAGGCCCGCCTGGTTCGCTTGCTCTCGATCGTGATCGGCTGGGGTGCCCTCTTGGCGGTGCTGGGTCTGGCGAATCAGCTTGAACGGGGCGTGCTCCCTTGGTTCCTCAGGCCTCCCTCTCTTGACCGCCTGACGAGTACCTTCGTGAACCCGAACCATCAGGCGCTCTACTTCTCCATCCTCTTCTTCCTAGCCCTGGGCCTCTTGCTTCGGCTCCCCAGGCGATCCCGTTCGGGCCGACCCGAGAGTGAGACGCTAGAAGACAGGACGATGGCAAGTCGGGTTCTCCTGGCAGGGGCCATCGCCCTCATCGGGGGTGCCTTGGTGTTGACCCTGTCCAGGGGGGGGCTGATCGGCACGATGGTCGGACTTCTTCTCGTCCTTGGCATCGGCCTTCATGGGCGAGTGGGTACGCGGACGCTCTGCGTCCTTGGGGGAGTGGTCGCGTTGGTTTTGGCGTTCGCCACGTGGTTTGGCGTCTACCCGCTGCTGGAAAGATTTTCCGCGGCCGCTCGAGATCCCTTCGCCGATCTTCGCTGGGCGGTCTGGGAGAGAACCCTCTGGGTGATCGGCGACACACCTTTTTTGGGCGTGGGGCTTGGGGCCTTTCAGGATGCCTTTCAGCTTTATCGCCCGGAAGTCATTCCCTCAGGAAAGGTCGTCGAACACGCGCACAACGACTACCTTCAGCTCTTGGCCGAGACCGGCGTGGTCGGCCTTCTCATCGGCCTCTGGGGGCTTGCGGCGCTCTGCCGCTTTGTTCTTCGCCGATGGACGGTCCGGCAGGATCCCTTTGTCCGAGGCCTTACCCTGTGCGCCATCGGGGCCCTGGGGGCCACGGCCGCCCATAGCGCGATCGACTATGGTCTCCACATGCCCGCGAACGCCCTCCTACT
>JACOUJ010000338.1 GCA_016177865.1 Candidatus Rokuibacteriota bacterium | reverse complement strand
GGTCCCCCCCATCCCGCTCACTCACGGTGGGGACCCCGTCGCTCCCGCGAATGCTGCGCTCAGGGGACCCCCAACCTCCCGCCTGTCCCAAGTGGGGGCTCGCCGGGCTTCCGGGCCAGCCCGTTACAACGTGAGAAGCTCGCCGTCCTTCAAAAGCTTGATGGGAGCGTCGAGGCGGGCCACTTCTTCGGCGGTTTCCTCGTAGAAGGCTGGCTTGAGGTGGAAGACATGCACCGAGAAGGAGGCCGGCAGCCTGTCCAGCTCCCTCCGGAGCAGAGCCGGCGTGAGGTGGCCGGTCGCCACGGCCAACTCCTCCATGCGGTTCGGAAAGGAGCACTCGGCGAAGACCGCTTTGAGCCTCTTGGTTCCTCTGAGGGCCTGCCAGAAGGCGACCGTCGGCCCGGTGTCTCCTGTGTAAGCAAGGGTCACCTTCCCGTCGTCGAGGAGGAACCCCGAGGCCGGCACCGTGTGGTGGACGGGAATTGCGGTGATCGAACAGCGCCCGACGCGCGACTCGGCCTCCGACGGGAGGGCGCGAAAGCGAACGGTGGGATTCTCGGGGGTTGGGAGCCGGGAAAAATCGGGCCAGAGGGCGTCGTTGAAGCAGTGCGCGCGCAGGTCAGCGAGGACCGGCTCGAGGGCGAGCGCGGTGATGGGGCGCGTCTCTTCACTGAGGGCCCGGTTGTCCGCGAGAAACGCGAGCCCCACGGAGTGGTCGAGGTGCGCGTGACTCAGGACGACGTACTCCACCCGATCCTGAGCCTGCAGAGAAAGCGCGGCGGCAGCGCCGCCCGCGTCGAGCAGCAGGTGATCATCCACGAGAAAGGCCGGCAGCCGATGCCCGGCTCGGTCCCCTCCGCCCGCCCCAAGCACGTGAATCTTCATCTGTCCAACATTGTGGAAATTTGGCCAACTGTAATATAGTGGGGCGCGGAACGTCAAGAAAGGTATCATGACCTGGCCTGATCTTGTTCAGAACCCGGCCCTGATCCGGCAGCTCCTCGCCGGGAGTCTCGCGGCCGTCGTCATCCTTCTGATTGGGGTGACCGTGGTCCGGCTTGCGACGCGGCGACCCCCATGGCGTCGTCTCGGCAACCCTCTCTACCTGGCCGTCGTCGTGATCGCGCTCGTCGTCTTCCGCCGCTTCACCCCCGAGCTTGTCGTGCCCGAGCTCCTTCCGTACTTCCGGGTGCTGATCATCTTCTCGATCGTCTATCTCACAATCAAGCTCCTCGACGTCCTCTTAGTGGATTTCATCATCGCCCGGACGCGACAGTTCCTCCCTCCCACCATCCTCCGAGACCTCGTCTGTGTAGCGACGTACCTGGGGGCCCTTTTGATCCTGTTCAAGGTGGTTCTTGGATTCGATCTGACCCCCATCTTGGCGACTTCGGCCGTCCTGTCAGTGGTCGCGGGCTTCGCCCTCCAGGAGACCCTGGCGAATTTGATCGCGGGGATCGTTCTCACGGTGGAACAGCCGTTCGCGGTGGGGGACTGGGTGAAGGTTGGGGACAAGGTGGGACAGGTCCAAGAAATGAGCTGGCGAGCAATCCGGTTCAGGATCTTCGAGGAGGATGACTACCTCATCATCCCGAACGGGGAAATCGCGAAGCAGCACATCATCAACTATTGCCAGCCGTCCCTCCTGCATGGCCAGGAGATTGCCGTGGGCGTCAGTTACTCGACCCCCCCCAACAGAGTCAAGCGGGTGATTCTCGAGGTCTTCAACGACATCCCCGGGGTCTCGCGACTCCACCTCCCTGAGGTGGAAGTGAAAGAGTTCGGAGACCATGCCGTCATCTATCTGGTCCAGTGGTGGATTGAAGACTACGAGCAACATGACCTCATTGCCGACCAGGTTCACACCGGCATCTGGTACGCCTTTCGCCGCGAGGGGATCGAGATCCCGTTCCCCATCCGGACGACCTACCAGACTCAACGCACCATCACCCCGGAAGATGATGCCCGCGCCAGGCGGGAAGAACTCACACGCATCACGGCGCTCCTCCGCAGCGTGGACCTGCTGGCCACCCTCACACCGGAGGCACAGGAACAGCTGGCCGCTGCCGTCCGCACGCGGCCATACGAAACCGGGAAGGTGGTCATCCGCGAGGGAGAGGAAGGAGACAGCTTTTTCATTATCGCGAAGGGAAAGGCGGATGTCGCGGTTGGGGCCTCAACCGGCGTGGGACGGAGCGTGGCAACCCTCGGTCCCGGCACCTGTTTCGGGGAGATGTCCCTCCTGACCGGCGCGCGGCGAAGCGCCACCGTTCGGGTCCTCGAGGACTCAGAGCTTCTCGTCGTGGACAGGGCGGCGTTCCGTGAAATCTTGGTGGCCAACCCTCAGGTCGCTGAGAGGCTGAGCGAGACCTTGAGCCGCCGACAACTCGAACTGGAGGCCGAACGGGCCAAAGGTCCGGCGCCGGGATCGCTGCAGGCACAGGCCTGGGCCAATCAGCTCCTGGGGCGGATCCGTCAGTTCTTCGATCTCTAGCGCGCGGCGATAAGCGTCGCACGACCCACCCTCGGTGGGTACCCCGCAGTGGAACGCCTACGGCAATGATCTTCTCTCGGTCGTCGCCGTACCTTTACGGGCACCGAGCCGCCGCAGGCGGGCAATTTTCCTGGCTTCGGCCGGGAAAAGCGCCCATTCTCCCCGTGCGCCTCTCCATCCCACGCGCTCTAACCTTCTGTCAACCTTAGCAATTATTCGCTTTGGCTTCGGCAGGACCTTGGCATGCCCATTGCTCACCGATGAGTATCAATGGTGGCCTATGCCGCATGAGGTGACGGGATGACCCGAGAGCCGATTCATGTCCTGCTGGTGGAAGACAACCCCGACCACGCCGAGTTGATGCACCGGGTCCTCAAGCGTCACCCGACCGTCGGCACCGTGACGGCGGTGTCTCGGGGCATCGACTGTCTGAAGATGTTGAGCGAACACAACTACTCAGTGGTGCTCTTGGATTACAGCCTCCCCGGAACAGACGGGCTCACAGTTCTAAAAGAGATCCGCCAACGCGGGTATCCGGTGCCCGTCGTCATGGTGACGAGCCAAGGAGTAGAGCGGGTGGCGGTCGAGGCCATGGAAGAGGGGGCGGCCGACTATGTGATCAAAGCGGCGGGCTACCTCACGACCCTCCCGACCATGATCTCCAAGGTCTTGAAGCAGCATGAGCTGGCGACGGAGAACCGACGCCTCCTCGAGGCGACGCAGCGTCAGGGTCGCCAGATGGCGCTGATCTTCGCCTCCACCTCGGACGGGATCGTCCTCCTGAACCAGGATGGAACCGTGGCAGAGGCCAACGGTCGAGTGGAGCAGTTCTTCGATCGCCCGGGCCTCATGGTCGGCCGGAACTTTCTGGAGATTGTGGCCAAGGCCAGCCCCGAGCTTCAAGAAGCGGAGACGTTCGGTCGACAGGTAGAGGAGCTCCTGACCTCCGGATCCGACGAGGACGGCCTCATCGAGTTCGGCGCCCCAACACCCCTCATCCTTCACTGGGCGGCCCGCCCGACACTCGACGAGACCGGGCAGCGTCTCGGGTTGACCCTCACTTTCCGCGACGTCACCCGAGAGCGAGAAATTGACCGGATGAAGACGGAGTTCATCTCCACGGTCTCGCACGAACTCAGGACGCCATTGACCTCTATCAAGGGAGCCCTCCAGCTCGTGATGGACGACCCGGCCGTCGCCCAGAATCCCCTGCAGGCCGAGCTTCTGGGGATCTGTTTCAATAACACCGATCGCCTCATCCGCCTCATCAATGACATCCTTGACATCTCCAAGATCGAGGCGGGGCGGATCCAACTCAGACTTGACACCCACTCCGCGGAAGAGTTCGTCCTGACGGCTGTGGAAGGGGTCAGGGCCCTGGCAGCTCAGCGCGGAATTACGGTTGAGACCGCCCTGGCCGAACATCTCCCGGCCGTGGCCGTGGATCTCGACCGGATGGTCCAGGTCCTCACGAATCTTCTCTCCAATGCGATCAAGTTCTCCCCCGAGGGACAGCGGGTTCGCGTGGAGGCCGACGAAGTGGAAGGGGAGGTGGTGATCCGGGTCCGCGACTGGGGGAAGGGCATCGCCCCGGAAGAGTTGTCTCGCCTCTTCAAGAAGTTCCAGCAGCTCGATTCAAGCGCGGTCCGGGAGGCGGGGGGGACCGGGTTGGGGCTCGCCATCTCCAAGGGGATCATCGAGGAGCACGCGGGGAAGATCTGGGTGGACAGCGAGGTGGGAGTGGGAAGCTGTTTTGCCTTCCACCTTCCAGCCGCGACGGCCCCCGCGCGGCACGAGGCCAAACTCGTGCCAGGAAGATCGGCTGCCGGGTCGGGATTCAAGAAGAAGCGGATCCTCGTGGTGGATGACGAGGCGGACATCCGCTACATCCTCCGACAACACCTGGAACGGCTCGGCCACGAGGTGGTGGAGGCCCAGAGCGGTCTGGAGGCCATCGAAAAGGTGCGCGCCCTCCGTCCCGACCTCATCACGTTGGATGTGATGATGCCTGACATGGACGGCTTTGACGTCATGGCGGTCCTGAAGGAAAGGGAGGAGACGCGTACGATTCCGGTGATCTTCCTCTCGGTGGTCCACGATGAGGCGAAGGGCTTTCGTCTCGGGGCCACGGACTATATCACCAAGCCCATTGATCCTGATCGCCTGTTGCGGGCCATCGAACGGATTCTTCCCCAAGAGGAGCGGCACGAGACCCCCCGTGTCCTCGCCGTGGATGACGACCTCGAGATCCTCACCATCCTGGGGCGAATCCTTGGGCGTGCCGGCTACGACGTGGCCCAAGCGCAGGACGGGCAGCAGGGCCTCTCCAAGATTTACACGGAGGCCCCCGACCTCGTGATCCTGGACATCCAGATGCCCGGGATGAGCGGCTACGAGGTCATTCGGAGGATCCGTGGGACGCGCCGGCTGGCCAACCTCCCCATCCTGGTGCTCACCGCGAGCGACGCGGGGGACCGGGCGAAGGCCTTGGCCTTGGGGGCGACGGAGTATTTGACCAAGCCGTTCTCTGCGGACGTGCTGCTCCAGGAGATCACCAAATTGATCAAATCGGTCGACGGCCAGCCCCTCGTGCCATCCGAGCAGCCCACGCATTTGTCTTCCTGAGGAGGAGTCACATTGTGGCAAATGAAAAGATCCTTGTAGCGGACGACGAGAAGGATATCGGCCGGCTCCTGGAGCTGATCCTCTCGCGCGCGGGCTATCAGGTGATCCGCGCTTCCGATGGGGAGGAGGCCCTTGCCAAGATTGGTCAGGACCGCCCGGATCTCGTGCTGCTCGACGTGATGATGCCCAAGCTCGATGGGATTCAGGTCTGTCGACGTCTCAAGGGCAACTCTGGGACCGCGAACATCCCCGTGATCATGCTCACGGCTAAGGCACAAGTCACCGACAAGGTGACTGGCTTCTCGGCCGGAGCGGACGACTACGTTCCCAAGCCGTTTAACCACCAGGAGATCGTGGCGCGGGTCCGTACGCTGCTCCAGCGCTCAGAGAAAATCCGCTACCTGAACCCGCTGATGGGCGTCCTCGGGGACTGGTTCACGGACAAAGGGGTGGAGCAGCTCGGAAAAGAGCTCGAGGTGGCCCAGGATATCCAGCGCCAGCTCCTCCCCAGGGAAACCCCGAAGCTGCCTGGACTCGAGATCGGCGCGGTCCTTTTTTCTTCGAAGAGCGTGGGAGGAGACTTCTACGATTTCCTCCCCGGGCCGAATGGCCAGATGGGCATTGCCCTTGGAGATGTCTCAGGGAAAGGGATCCCCGCGGCCCTCCTGATGGTCATGGTCCGGACGCTCCTCCGGGTCATCGCGACGGATCTCAAAGAGCCCGCCGAGGTTCTGGCCCAGGCCAATAAGCACCTGACCCGGGATATTCCGCCGGGGATGTTTGTCACCATGCTTTACGCCATCCTCGACGGGAAAGGGGAGCGCCTCGCGTTCGCCAACGCGGGGCACTGGGCGCCGATCCTCCTCCGCGACGGTCAAGACCCCGTCTCCCTGGAGACGGACGGCGCGGTGCTCGGGGTGGCTGAGGATATTCCTTTTACCCCCGGCGAGCTGAAGCTCCAGCCCGGGGACCTCGTCATTCTCTTCACCGATGGGGTCGTGGAGAGCGTGGGATACGAGAGCGGGCAGATGCTTGGGGTAGAGGGGCTCGTCGCCCTGGTCGCGGCCCACCGGGAGAAGTCGACCCAGGCCATGGCTGAGGCCATTGCGACCCAGATCCGGGAGAGCCAGAAGGGCGCCCTCCAGGACGACCTCGCCCTCCTGATCTTGAAAGCGACGCAGCCGATCGGGGACGCGCATTGATTCTAGACTCCTTTGCCGCTAGAAGAGTGAGCTTTGCCACGACGGCTGAAGTCGCAGCCCGACTCCTTCGGGTGAAGACCGCGGCCATCGTCTTGACGGATTCCACGGGCAGATTGACTATTCAATCCAGCGTGGGGCTGTCCCCCACGTTGCAAGCCGAGTGGCGCGGTCAGCGAGGAGAGGGATTGGTGGGGACGGTGGTGCAAGGGGGTCACCCCTTTGTGGCGGCCGATCTCCTCGCCTTGGCGTCTCTGTCGCTCCCCTTTGGCCCCTCCTGTCCCGTCCGCGGGCTGATTGTTCTTCCCCTCAAGGCGGGAGACGAGACCTTCGGATGCCTGGTCCTGGCCGATGCGTTGCCCCGAGTTTTTTCCCCCGAAGAAGTGGAGGTCGTGACCCTTCTTGCCACCCAGACCGCACTGGCCATTGAGAATGCCAAGCTCTACAGTGAAACCCACCAGGCCTACGAGGAGCTCAAGGCCGCGCAGGAGCAGCTCATCCAGTCGGAGAAGGCCAGGGCGCTGGCCGAGATCGCAGGGGGGGTGGCCCACGATTTCAACAACATCCTGGCCATTATCGTGGGGAAGACCCAGCTGACGCTTAAGCGGGTTGAGGACCC